>JAVXBC010000047.1:0-1709 GCA_036660195.1 Acinetobacter sp. | reverse complement strand
ACACGATGCTGTGAAATCCCATGCCGCTGACAATGAAATAAAAATAATGTGCGTCTATTTTTTCGTGCTGCTGCTGCTAACTGTTCTTTAGACTTATCAAAGCAAGGACTGATAAAAGTGGTCATCTTGTTTGATAGAACCTTGATCTCGCCGCCTTTTGCTAAAAATGCTTCAACTTCATCATGCAGCGTTTGGCTTTCAGCGTATTTAATCGGCGAGTGTGAAATTAGGCTGTATTCTGATTTTCGAGGGTCAAGATTCATGCTTCACCGCCCAGCGATTGCTCTAATTCATCAACAAATCCGTACAGAGTGCCAACTATTGTTGCGGTATCTGTATTCGCATCAAAACGTTTTATAAAATCTGAGAAAATAGATAAATCTAGCTTTACTGCATCCAACCGCTTTTGCAGATCATCAATTTCCGCCTGCATAGCGATATTTTCAGTTTTAAGACGCTCGTTTTCAGCTTCAATATCTACAGTCCGAGTACCCATTGTCGTGTCATCTTGAAAACAATTGATGCGGCAATTTGGCGAAATATGATTCTCAATATGAGCGTCATCGCCCATGTCGTCTGCTTTACCCATGACGTAAACGCCTTGTACTTTGGTTTCTTGGATTAAGCAGCTTTTACACTGCTCTGCTTTGTATTCGCTGCACTTGTTAGCGCATGGGTGTAAATTGCTCATGCTGCACCACCAAGTTGTTTGTTTTTTGTGCGAACATCCTTGCTTGAATCCGCTGTTTCCAAGAAGCCTGTACCTATGTAATTGGTTGCTTTGATGTATTCAACTTCGACCTTGGCTGTATCGACAATAGCCTGCGCCACGTTGCAAATAGCATTTACACGCTCTTTATCAACAGTTTTTGATGTGTCGCAAACGTCTTGCAACGCATTTAGTAAATACTGACGTACAACTGAAATATCATTACTCTGCATGACTCAGCTCTCTTTTTACTTTGCGACTAAGTGACTGAAGTTCAGAAACTTCAACTTGATAAAAATCAGCTTTCTTTTCTAAAAAAGAGGCATCGAATATCTGCGGTTTATGCTCTGTGCTTGCTTTCATTTTTTCGAAAAATTCACAAACTTTGTCGTTTTGAATCAAGAAGTCACGCCACTGCGAGTTCTCTTTGTCTTTAATATTTATATTTACGCTTTTAATTCCAGCAAGTAGCTCGGAAGGTATGATGTACGTGTCATAACCATCTTTCGGATCTTTACCATATAGAGCAAAAAGAACATAGAACTGCGCTCCATATTGACTCTGATAAGAACGTTGCAGCACAAAAAACCACTGCTCTCTTCTTACTTTTGCAACTCCTCGCTTAACGATATGCGACGCCTTAACATCAATCGTAATGTCACCAACAAGAAAATCGAAAGCTGGATTCGCATTGATTACGGCATTAACTTCAACCGCAAACGGCACGAGCTTTTTAAATTCATCCTCCCCTTGTGCGCCAAGTATTGAAGTTGCTGAAGCAGCCATCTGCATACGTTCTTCTATGCTTAGCTTGTGTTTTTTAAGCACAACATAGACATCAAGAATAGATATTTCCAATTCATTAGCTACGCATTTTGCAGAACCAAGATTTTTATACAGCTCGAGTATGTTTTGTTCGTGCTGTCTTTCTGATATATTTGTCATGTTCATTTCCTATAGTGATGAATGCCTAAGCCTGATCTTGTACATCAGGCTTTTT
>JAVXBC010000046.1:0-18413 GCA_036660195.1 Acinetobacter sp. | reverse complement strand
ATTCACTATTATTTTTTGTGATTATTTTGCCCGTATACAACTTGGGTATGCCGATATTTAATGCTATTGTGAGCGCCACTGCAACAAAAAGGTAGCGTGTTTGTGAGCTTTGATCTCAGTGTTATTCCCCACAAAAACATCTTATTAGCGGTGACGGGCGGAATCGCAGCGTATAAAAGTGCCATTCTAGTTCGTCGTTTAAAAGATTTTGGTTTTGATGTGCGCGTGGTCATGACACAAGGCGCTCAAGCCTTTATTACGCCACTAACCTTTCAAGCGCTATCTGGAAATCCTGTACATACTGAATTGCTCAGTCCTGAAGCAGAAGCGGGGATGGGGCATATCGAGTTGGCACGTTGGGCGGACTTGGTTTTGGTTGCACCAGCCAGTTGCGACACGCTGGCAAAATTTGCGCAGGGTTTGGCGGATGACTTGCTCAGCACCTTATATTTAGCGACCAATGCACCTGTTTGGGTTGCGCCTGCAATGAATCAACAAATGTGGGCTGCCAAAGCCACACAACGCAATCTGCAAACCTTGGTCGATGATGGCGTACATGTGATTATGCCTGATGCAGGTGAGCAAGCCTGTGGCGATGTCGGTTTAGGGCGAATGCCTGAACCTGAAGATTTAGCGCGTCAAGTTGCAGCGTACTTTCATCAACAACAACGTGAGTTAGCAGAAAAATTTGGTTTGTTGGCAGGAAAGAATGTCACCATTACTGCGGGCCCGACCCGTGAAGCAATTGATCCTGTGCGTTATATTTCCAATCATAGTACGGGGAAAATGGGCTTCTCACTTGCAGCCGCTTGTTATGCGGCAGGCGCAAAAGTCACCTTAATTGCAGGCCCAGTCAGTTTAGATACACCGAATGGCGTGCAACGAATCAATGTCAGTTCGGCTGTACAAATGCTGGATGTCAGTTTGAATCAGTTGAAACAAGGCTGTGATATTTTTATCGCAACAGCCGCAGTCGCAGATTATCGCGTGGCGCAAGTTGCAGAACATAAAATCAAAAAAGCAGGCGATGAATTGGCGGTTTCATTAGTCAAAAACCCTGATATTGTTGCCACCATTGCCCTACAGCAACAACGTCCATTTATGGTCGGTTTTGCCGCTGAAACGCAAAATGTTGAAGAATATGCGGCAGGGAAATTAGTGGCGAAAAAATTGGACATGATTGCCTGTAACGATGTATCACGTCCTGATATTGGTTTCGCATCAGATGAAAATGCCATGACGGTGTTTTTTGCCCAGTCTTATCAGATGGAAAAACGTGAATTAGAAAAAGCGTCTAAACAAGAAATTTCTAAGCAATTGGTAGAAGCGATTCACGATGCTTTAGCCCACCAATAATAAGTCTCCATCCATGAATCGTGATTTTAAGTCACGATTCATTTTTATTTTTGCAAACATACCACCAAGCCAAGCTCCCGAAAATAATGGCACTAATACAACTATAAAAAATCACTGAGTAGGAAAGCAGACCGAGTAAAGGATTCTTCAATATCCACGGATAAAAGAAATAAACATCATGGTGCATGAACGCATCTAAGAAAATATGACTAAAACTACCGATATAGGAACTGATTGCAGCTGTTCTCCATGAGATGCGCCAATCTCGATAGTTTAGAACGGATCGTAAAACCCATTGGCTGATTGGTTTACCCATCAGTAGCGCAAGACTGCCAATCAGCGTTGCGCCAACTAAATTATGCGTGTAGAGATGCAAATATTGCCAATTGTAAATCAAACCCAATAAAGGCTCGATATCCATTAACACTTGTGTGCCTGCAAAAATCATAAAACTAAAACGTCGTTGTCCAACTGCTTTGCAGCAAGCACCAACACCTAAATGTAAGGGTGTAAATGGCATTTTATTTTCTCTTGTTATTTTCAGAGTGATTCAGATTTACTACATCATAAAGTACGAAGCAAATTTAGCATTGCATCTTTCAGTGATTCTTTTTATCAAAATGCAACCTTGAGCTTGCATTTTTTATGTATGCTAACGAAACGATCAATATCGTCAACAGTTGTTATTTAGAATAATACATCTTAGCCACGGTTTTTTAAGGATATCCTGATGATGAAAAAAACTTTAGCCACCGTTATGTTGTTGTCCTCTTTCGCATTCAGTCATAGCGTATTTGCGGGCGGTTTGGAAGATGACATGAAAACGCTGGGCAAAAATTATAAAGCGTTTAACAAAGCTGAAAATTCGCAAGCGGCAACTACAGCTTTAACTAATATGCGTACAGCTGCCGTCCATTCAAAGCAATATAAATTAGAGACGCATTCTGCTGAAAAAGTGCCGACTTCAACTGCGTTATTTGAGCAAATTATTGTAGAAATTGATAAAGCCAATGTGCTGGTTCAAGCAGGCAAATTGGATGAAGCCAAGAAACAAGGCAAAAAAATTGCGGAATTACGCGATCAAGGTCATAAAAACTACGCACATTAATCCGATTGCTAAGTTGGATTGAAGCAAAGTTTAGCCTTTAACAAGCGTCATCCAATTTCAACGATTGTTTAAAAAGCTGTACTCAAATGGGTGCAGCTTTTATATTTAATTCTAAAAAATATTGGCTCATGCTTGGATTGAGCACGATTCAGATTTTCACTGAATTTTAAAATTGCTACAGTGAAAACATGAAGAAAGAGAGATGATGAAATGTCCTCACAACAACATTATCAGCGGATTGCTCAAGCGATTGCCTATATACAGCAGAACTTTCAGCAACAGCCACAGTTGGATGAAGTTGCTGCACATATCCATCTCAGTCCTGCACATTTTCAACGCTTGTTTAGTGAATGGGTCGGCACCAGTCCGAAAAAGTTTTTGCAATATATTAGTGTGGAACATGCCAAACAGATTTTAAAACAACAAGGCAGTATTTTTGATGCGACCTTTGAAACAGGGCTGTCTAGTACCAGTCGCTTACATGATTTGTTTATTCAAATTGAAGGCATGACCCCTGCCGAATATAAAAATGGCGGAGAAAGCCTAAGCATTCATTATCAGTTTGCAGACACGCTATTTGGCGAAGTCTTAATTGCATCGACACCGAAAGGCATTTGTGCGCTGACGTTTGTCGATGATCAGGCAGATGCTTTGAACAAATTAATATCGCAATTTCCTCGAGCAATTTTTATAGAACAGTCAGATGCATTTCAGAACAGTGCATTAGCGATTTTACAACATCATCCCAACCAGTTAGCGCAGATTAAATTGCATTTAAAAGGCACCGATTTTCAGTTAAAAGTTTGGCAAAGCCTGCTGAAAATTCCGATGGGACAGCTCTCAACCTATGGTCAGCTCGCCAAAGCGATTGATCATCCTAAAGCGGCTCGCGCAGTCGGTACAGCCATCGGCAGTAATCCTGTTGCTTTTCTGATTCCGTGTCATCGGGTGATTCAAGCAACGGGCGCGTTTGGTGGCTATGAATGGGGAACGACACGTAAAACCGCAATGATTGGCTGGGAAGGGGCACACAACCATGCAACTGTTTGATATTGAAGCAGATCCGAATCACAACCATTTGCCTTATGATGGAGTGGTGCAGTATTACGGTAAAGTCATGCAGCACTTGGTTGCGGATGATTATTTTGACAAGTTAATGCACAACATTGCATGGGAAAATGATCAAGCGATCATTTTTGGTCGGCAAATTATCACCAAGCGAAAAGTGGCATGGTACGGTGATCAAGCCTTTGAATATACTTATTCCAATATCAATAAATATGCCTTGCCGTGGACGGCTGAACTATTACAATTAAAACAGTTAGCGGAGAAATTAACAGGTGAGATGTTTAATTCCTGTTTGCTCAATCTTTATCATAGCGGTGATGAAGGTATGGCGTGGCATAGTGATGGTGAAACAGATCTAAAAAAAGATGGTGCAATTGCATCTTTAAGCTTTGGCGCAGAACGTAAATTTGCCTTTAAACATAAACAAACCAAAGAAAAAATTGAGCTGTATTTAGAGCATGGCAGTTTATTGGTGATGAAAGACACGACGCAAAGTTATTGGTTACATCGTTTACCGCCGACCAAAAAAGTCAGCACTGCACGGATTAATTTAACTTTTAGAACCATTACGTCAATCTCAACTTCTAACAAAATAATAAATTTATAGAAATCAAATGCATGTATATTTCCATATTTAGTAAATCCTCCCCAACCCTCCTTTTTCAAAGGAGGGAGTCTTTCGAACCCTATACAGCATAAAATTCGTGCAGAAGTCCCCCTTTAGTAAAAGGGGATTTTATGAATTTAGACCAATTTAAAGTTGAGCTTGGCGTAACCATTATCCATCGACAATAAAAAAGGACTGAAAATTTCAGTCCTTTTTTAGTTAATCCCTCCTTGCGCTGCTACAGTCGCAGCGGTGTTCCCATCTTTGTGAAAGAGGGGCTAGGGGAGATTACTTATGCTTGACCTTGTGCATCACCTTCAGTTTGAAGACGTTGCATGTTGGCTTCAAATTCAGCATCAAAGTTAATTGGTGAAAGTAACAATTGTGGGAAGCTACCCTTAGTAACTAAATCATTCACCGCTTCACGTAAGAATGGGAACAAAATATTTGGGCAGTACGCGCCTAAAATATATGGAAGACGTTCTTCTTCAACATTGTCGATCAAGAAAATGCCTGATTGGGTCACATCAACAATGAACGCTGTTTCGTTGTCGTTATTGGCTTGTACCACAACTTTTAAAGACACTTCATAATGCGTTTCATCAATTTTTTCTGCTGCAGAAGATAAATTGATATTCAGCTCTGGCTGCCATTGCTTGGTAAAAACGTGTGCCCCAGGAACTTCGAAAGAAATATCTTTGGTGTAAATACGCTCTAATGCGAGTTGTGGTTGAACTTGTTCTTCGCTCATTGTTTTTCCTTAAATCGAAGTTTGTATAGACTTATAAAAGTCTGTTTGGTTAAGCCAATAATGGGTCGAGTTTACCTTCACGCTCTAAAGCATAAAGTTGATCAAAACCACCAATAAACTGGTCTTTGATAAAAATTTGTGGGACGGTACGGTGATTGGTGCGTTGCATCAATTCAATACGCACTTCAGGCGGTTCACTAGAAAGATTAATTTCTTTATACGCAACGCCTTTACGCTCTAACAATTGTTTGGCACGAACACAGTAAGGACAAGAAAGTGTTGAATAAATGGTGACTTGTGCGGTCATATCATCGCTCCTTAAGTTTTGGTTTTGCTTTTCACTAAAGGTAAGCCTTGCGCTTTCCAGTTGCTAATGCCGCCATCTAAACGATAACTGTCTGCATGGGCAACTTTTTGCAATGCAGTACCCGCAACTTGACCTAAATTACAAACAAAGACCAATGGGCGATCACTTGCTTTTAATTCTTCAGCTAAACCATTGATTTGGCTATAAGGGATGTTTCGGCTGCCACTGATGTGACCATCACGGAAATCTTTTGCATCACGTAAATCGATCAATTGAGCGTTTTTTGCTTTGACCAAAATACCGAGGGATTGTGGTGAAATTTTGCGACCATTGCGCTGACCTTCTAACACAAAGAACAACACAAGGAGTACGCCGAGCGCACCAAATAAGAAGGGGTGATTCCCCATAAATTCTAACCAGCGTTCCACAAGTCACCTAAATTTAATTATCAAAATTGAGCCTGAGTATAACTTATCTCTATGGTGTTCAAAATCATCACTTCAAGGGTGGATATTGAATTTAAGTTAATTTTTTTGTTGGGCTTCTTGGATTTCATCAATTAAACGTAAAAAGCTGTCAAGGCGGCGCGGTAAAATTTCACCTGCTTCAACCGCTTGTTTCGGAGCACAATTTTTTTCGTGGGTGTGGGTGCAATTACGGAATTGGCAATGACCCAAATGAGCAGAGATTTCTGGAAAACCTGTACGGACTTTTTCTAAACTCAAATGCCACAAGCCAAATTCACGAATCCCTGGAGAATCAATTAATGCGCCGTTGCTTCCAAATTTAATTAATCGCGTAGATGTCGTGGTGTGCTGACCCAGCGCAGAGTTCTCTGAAATGATATTGGTCTTCTGAGCCGCATCGGGAACAATAGTATTGATCAGCGAGCTTTTCCCCACGCCTGATTGACCCACGAAAGCCACTGTTTCATTATCAATACGTTGCGAAAGTGCCGTTAAATCACCTTTGGAATGACAAATTAGGGTTTCATAACCTAATGCTTCATATTCATGCAGTAAGGTGAGAATAGGATCATTTTCAGTGAGCAAGTCAGATTTATTTAGCACTAACAGCGCAGGAATATTGGCATCGGCACAGGCCACCAAATAACGATCAATCAGTGTCGGTGCGGCTTCAGGCAACGGCGCAAATACAATCACAATTAAACTGATATTGGCGGCAACAGGTTTGACTTTGTGATAACGGTCAGGTCGGGTGAGTAATGATTGTCTTGGATAAATCGCGGTGATAATGCCAAGCCCAGTATTCGGATCAGCCTGCCATTTAACACGATCACCTGTCACCAATAATTCTAAATTGGTACGAGTATGACAACGCCACACGCTGTCGAGTTCAATCGGCTTCCAAAACGGTTCGGGTTCGCCGTTGGCAACTTGCGGTTTTTCAGGGTGCTGTTCAGGCACAGATAAGGCTTGTACTTCGAGTTGACGACCGTAATGCTGAACCACCAGTCCATCTAAATCCTGCGACGTATCAAGGTCGTCTTGACGCGATTTATGCTGTTTTTCAATGCGACGTTGCTGCTGTTCAGTTAATCGACGTTTACGAATTAAAGCCATTCATATCCCAAAAAATCCACATAATGAAGACCGCAAAAATAGCATGAAGCCACTATACAATTACAGCCAAGATGCAATTAATTTGCTACTATTCATGTTTTACAACACTTTAGAATAATTCGCTATGAACAGCAGCCCTGATACCCGATTGATTTGGATTGACCTCGAAATGACGGGTTTAGATACAGATAACGACAAGATTATTGAAATTGCAACCATTGTGACCGACGATAATTTAAATATTTTGGCTGAAGGGCCAGTGCTTGCGGTGCATCAATCCGATTTAATTTTAAATGCGATGGATGAATGGAATACCAAACAACATGGGCAATCTGGACTGATTGAGCGTGTGCGTCGCAGTAAATTAAAAGCGGAAGATGTCGAACAGCAAACGCTGGAATTCTTAAAGAAATGGGTGAATCCGAAAACCTCACCAATGTGTGGAAATTCAATTTGCCAAGACCGTCGCTTCATGCACCGTTTAATGCCAGAACTTGAACAGTTTTTTCATTATCGTAATTTAGATGTTTCTTCAGTGAAAGAGTTAGCGAAACGCTGGAGACCTGAAATTATGAGTGGTTTAAAGAAAAATGCCTCACATTTAGCGATGGACGATATTCGCGATTCGATTGCAGAATTAAAATATTACCGTGAATATTTCTTTATCACCAATCACGAGAAACATTAATTTCTAAAGTGATTTTGTTTAGGAAATTATTTCATATTTGAAGGAGCGAAAGCTCCTTTTTAAATTGTGCTTAAAAAATATTGGGCTTGTCACTAAAATCGATTAAACTCAGGCTGTCATTTAATAAACTATAACAAGAGAGCATACATGCAAAGTAATAACCCTATTTTAACCCGAGTGGAAACCTACACCGATTTGGCTGATCCAATGACCATTCAAGGCGCAATTCAAAAATCTGTATTGCTAACCGTCATTGCAGCAGTTGTTGGTTTAGCATTGTTTTTTTATTGTGCGACCACTGGAAACCTTTCAATTGCTTATGCAGCGGCAATCGTTGGCGCAATAGGTGGATTAATTCTTGGTTTGATTACCGCCTTTAAATCGAATACGGCACCTGCTTTAGCCATTCCTTATGCCTTATTTGAAGGGGCATTTTTAGGTGGCATTTCATTTATTTTTCAATTGAAATTCCCAGGCGTGCCATTACAAGCTTTATTAGCCACTTTTGTCACCACTTTGGTGTTATTCGCCTTATATAAAATGCAAATTATCCGTGCTACTGAAAAATTCAAAGCGATTGTGATTTCGGCATCAATCGCGATTGCATTGGTATTTGTCGTACAGATGATCTTGCGTTTAGCTTTTGGTTCGAGCATTCCATTTATTTTTGAAAGTAACTGGTTAGGGATTGGCTTTGCTGCTTTTGTTGCGGTTATTGCATCTTTAAATCTAATTTTAGACTTCGATTTAATTGAAAGTGCGACTGAGCAAGGCGCACCAAAAGCATTTGAATGGGTCTGTGGTATTGCGTTATTGGCAACGTTGGTTTGGATGTATTATTCATTCATGCGCTTATTGAGCCTGATTCAAGGTGATGACTAAGCTCAACTGAGATATTTAAAACAAAATCGCTGTCTATAGACGGCGATTTTTTTATCAAATATTTTAAAAAAGAATGATTCTGCAATTCCGAAACAGGCAGAATCTTGGCATCATGTGAAAAGAATTTTGCGAGTGAGAAGAAGATGTCACAGGGACTTTTAGCGGGTAAACGATTTTTAATTGCAGGGATTGCCAGCAAATTATCCATTGCTTACGGCATTGCGACGGCTTTACACCGTGAAGGGGCAGAGTTGGCATTTACCTATCCCAATGAAAAATTGAAAAAACGTGTTGATGATTTTGCTGCACAGTTTGGTTCAACACTGGTTTTCCCTTGTGATGTAGCGATTGATGCAGAAATTGACAATGCCTTTGTTGAGTTAGCAAAACATTGGGATGGTTTGGATGGTGTGGTGCATTCGATTGGCTTTGCGCCAGCCCATACTTTAGATGGTGATTTTACTGACGTGACTGACCGTGACGGTTTTAAAATCGCGCATGATATTAGTGCCTATAGCTTTGTGGCGATGGCACGTGCGGCAAAACCGTTATTACAAGCGCGCCAAGGCTGTTTACTGACCTTAACTTATCAAGGTTCGGACAGCGTCATGCCAAACTATAACGTGATGGGCATGGCGAAAGCGTCGTTAGAAGCAGGGGTTCGTTATTTGGCATCTAGCTTGGGCGTTGATGGTATTCGCGTGAATGCGATTTCTGCGGGCCCAATTCGTACTTTGGCAGCTTCGGGCATTAAATCTTTCCGTAAGATGCTCGATGTGAATGAAAAAATTGCGCCGTTAAAACGTAATGTCACCATTGAAGAAGTGGGGAATGCGGCATTGTTTTTGTGTTCGCCGTGGGCTTCAGGGATTACAGGGGAGATTCTTTATGTTGATGCAGGATTTAATACGGTGGGTATGAGTCAGTCGATGTTGGATGATGAATAATAAGATTTATCTAAATCAGATGATAAAGCCGCTTTTATAGCTGCTTTGTTTTTTGAAGAGAGATAAGGGAGTTCAAAAATATAACGCCAGCCATCACTGGCGGTTTTTTAGCGACCAATGGGAGCGAAAAATCCGTTCGAGTGAATGGCATTGTTAGGCATGTTTTGGCGGTTGAAAATTAAAATCCACACCTGGAACCAAGTTGAATTTACAGTCTTCTGCCTTTAATCCGTCTAGTTTAAGACGATTTATGGCGTTGCCTTTGGCTTCTAAATCGCTAATCATCTTTTGCTCTAAATGTTCGATATGTGACAGCATATGTACAAAATCACCCAATATTTCAGTGCTTTGCTGAAAATGCTGAGAGCTAGAGATGCTGGGGGTTCTTATATCCAGAGCTTCAATGCCAGAATGAGCTGCGTTAGTGTTTCTCAGCCTGTTGACGATATTCATATGATCCATCGCACAGTGCTCAAACTCTAAACACAGGTAATAAGGATGTGCCAGAGTGCCGACCAAAGAAACCTGATGAGGCTCTTTTCCATTTGTCCGCTTGCACGACGGACATGGAGATTCAAGCAGTTGACCCAATGCCATGTTTTTATATATTTTTTCCGGTATTTGCGTGCAGTATAAAAGCTGTTTAATTACAACTTCACATAATCGTGCAGAGTACAATAGTATTTCGTTATTAAGTCTTAGCCTTTCAATTTCTGAGTCCACCTCATCAAGACTACAATCTGGGTTACGTGCAAAGTCATGTGAGCAATTTATTATTCTGCCCATCAGAAGGGATAAGGTAATGCCGCTTGTTGTATACGGATTTGTAAATCCGCCTCTGTTGCTTGGTTCTTCAGGGGGCATAAGAGATAGCAGCCCCCGTTGCATCATCCATGCGCGCATTTCCGTTGCAATTGGCAAGATATTGATTCCGGATATCATCTCGCCCGACCAGCGGAATGCTTGGGGATGGAAGCTCCAAGAATGATGAGTACCGTGCCACTCACGCTTATCTACCTTCACTTCTGCCAACTCTCTTCCTGCTTAACTACAGTTATACGGCAAATTTGAAGCATAACCTAAATGAAAATGCCATATAACCAATTCTGTACCTATGCAATGTCATTATATTTTGATCAGAATATAAAACAGCAATATTAGCGTCAATACATAAAAATTGCGGAATAAAATCAAAAGTTATTAGCTCATTAAAAATGATCTCATAACTCTAATTGAGTAAAACAATAACAACTCACGTGCTATTGTTTTGGCAACTCTTTTAGTGGACTTCCACCCAAAGCCTGCATCAAAGTCACATACGCATTGTATTGATTCTGCTTGCTTTCAACCAAGCTAAGTCGTGCATTTCGTGTGGTTTCTTGTGCATCCAGTAAATTCTTTAATGCAATCGCACCATTACGATAACGTACTTCGGTTAATCGTGCGGTTTTTTCAGCCAATTCGACATTACGTTGTTGAAGTTGCACTTGTTGATTCAGTTGCGTGCGATTCGACAAAGCATTTTCCACATCAGCAAAGGCTTGATACAAGGTTTGGCGATACTGAATAATCGCTTTCTCATAGTCCAAATCACTCATCGCAATATCTTTCTTCATATCATTATATTGCAAGAACGGCAGGCTTAAACTTGCGCCTAATGTTAAAGCAGGGTTCTGCAACAATTGAGTTAAAGAGGTACTCGAAGCCCCTAGATTACCCGTCAAATTAATTGAAGGGTAGTAGCTGGCTTTGGTGGCATCTTTATTAGCTAATGTTTTACGCAAACGTAATTCAGCCGCTTGTAAATCGGGACGACGTGCCAATATCCCCGCAGGCAAGCCAACTGCGATATTTGGTAAAACATTGCGAGGTAATTGTGACGGCTCTTGCATATTCAGTTGCTGCACAGGTTCATGCAGTAATACGGCAATCGCCGTGCGTGCTTCTACACGCTGTTGTGTAATCTGACTCAAACTGGCTTTTTGGCTTTGTACCGATTGTTCCGCTTGGGTTAAATCTAAACCTGAAACAGCCCCAGCTTTGTACTGAGTTTGCACCAGTGAATATATTTTTTGAGTTGAAGTTAAATTTTGCTGAATGGTTTGGTAGCGTTCATTCAGATAGCCCAGTTGCCAATACAGCTTTGCTGTTGTCCCCACAAGACTTTGTGCGGTGGCTTGCAAGTCTTGTTCAGTGGCTAAGGCTTCCCAACGGCTTGCTTCAGTCTGATTGGCGAGTTTGCCAAACAAATCTAGTTCGTAACTCACGCCAACACTGGTGGATAAACCACGTGAACTATCATTGCCTGAACCAAAATCATAGTTATGACCTGTCGAAACACTTGAACTGGTGCGAAGTCCTTGTTTGTTTTCAGCCAAACCTGCCTGTAAGCGAGCTTGTTTCAGAGTAATTCCTGCCACGCTTAAATCGCTGTTTTTCGCCAGAACTTGCTCGATCAATAGATTGAGTTGAGCATCATTAAATAGCGTCCACCATTGATCAGTTAAAGCCACATTTTTATTCTTTTGTGCATCATATTGGAACTGCTGTGGCACTTGTACTGTTGGTGCGTTATATGGTGTTTTTACCAAGGCAGAACAGCCTGCGAGTGCTGTACTTATACATAAAGCAAGACTAATCTTTTTCATTTTGTGTGTCCTTCATAGCAACAAAGCGGTGTCTTGCTAAGTTCTCATCGTATTATGGGATAAGCCTTCGGCTTGACTTACTTTGGTTTCGCCCAAAGTAAGCAAAGGCAATCTCATCCGCAAAACCTGTTCAATTCTTTCATCCATCATATCTATCGCAAAAACAATGTTTTGTTGATACCGCGCAGGTTGCGGATGATAATCGCGAGTATCGTATTGTCGTCACAAGTTCTAATGGGCTTAATCTACTCTCTAGCCAAAGCAGCGACTGGGTCGAGCTGTGCCGCATTTCGTGCAGGTAAAAACCCAAAGACAATACCAATCAAACTTGAGCAGACAAATGCCGCGACTATCGACGTGGTGGAATAACTCATCTGAATCACGTCTTTGGCAAAATGCCCAATCACTTGACCAATACCTAAAGACAGCAGTACGCCGAGCACACCACCGAGCAAACAGACTAAAATGGCTTCAATCAGAAATTGCTGCAAAATATCGCTTTGTCGGGCACCGACTGCCATACGAACGCCAATTTCCTGCGTCCGTTCAGTGACTGAAACCAGCATAATATTCATCACACCAATACCACCGACCACCAAAGAAATCACCGCAATGGCGGAAATAAGTAAGGTCATGGTTGCTGTGGTTTGCTGAATAGTTTCTCGAATACTGTCGGAGTTTTGGGTAAATACATCTTGTGCGCCGTGACGTTGTTCGAGCAAAGTCAGAATCGCATTTTCAGCAGCACTACTTGGATATTCATCTTTAATACGAATCACGATACTTCTGACATTCGATTGACCGAGCATTCGGCTCATGACCGTAGAATAGGGCAGATACACATTCAAACTATCTGAACTGCCCATCATGCCTTGTTGTGCATCAATCACGCCAATGATACGGCTAGGCACACTGCCCAAAAGCAAGACTTGACCGACAGGATTGGTACCATCGGCAAAGAAAGTTTTTTCGGTATTGGTGTCAATCACCACATCTTGCGCACGCTGTAGCACGCTGTTTTTATCAAAAGCCTGTCCTGATTTAAAGTTCATCCCTTTGACATAGAAAAAATCCGCACTGACACCATTCACCGTGGCAGAGGCTTCTGTGTCTTTAAAGCGCAAGCTGACACTGGTATTGGCAGAAGGACTCACACCATCAACATAAGGTTGCTCCGCCAAGGCATCAGCATCAGCAGGAATCAAGGTTTTAACTTGTGAAGCACGTGAGTTATCACCAAAGCCACGCCCTTGAAAAACGGTAATGGTATT
This sequence comes from Acinetobacter sp., assembly GCA_036660195.1. Lineage (GTDB taxonomy): Bacteria > Pseudomonadota > Gammaproteobacteria > Pseudomonadales > Moraxellaceae > Acinetobacter. The sequence goes on along the minus strand of JAVXBC010000046.1, from coordinate 5,197 downwards.
GGTACCCAAGCTACTGATATTTTCTAAAATCTTTTTTTGTGAACCGTTACCGAGTGCGACCACCGAAACCACCGATGCAATCCCAATAATAATGCCCAACATGGTCAGGAAAGTCCGCATCCGATGGGCATTCATCGCCAATAATGCCATGTGGAAAGCTTCACCTAAGCGATCGAAAAAGGAACGCCACGCTGACGTTTTCTTTTGCGGGGTGCGTACTAAAGTTTGCGGTTCAGCGTCTAGCTCGCCATGTTCAGGTGTATTCGCACGGTCAGAAATAATATTACCGTCACTAATTTCAATAATACGTGAGGCATTTTTTGCCACATTTAAATCATGGGTGACTAAAATAATGGTATGACCTTTGGCATTCAGTTCACGCAAAATTCGCATGACCTCGACACCACTTTGTTTATCCAATGCCCCCGTAGGTTCATCGGCTAAAATCACATCACCGCCATTCATTAAGGCGCGCGCAATCGAAACCCGTTGTTGCTGACCGCCTGAAAGTTGGCTCGGACGATGATGTAAACGTTCCGCTAAACCGAGATCAGACAATATTTCCGCTGAGCGTTGTTGACGCACATGGCTTTCAACCCCTGCATAAATCGCAGGGACTTCCACGTTGCCCGACGCAGTTAAGTCGCCGAGTAAATGGTAACGCTGAAAGATAAAGCCAAAATATTCACGGCGTAAATGTGCCAGTTCATCGGGTTCAAGTTCTCGTGTTTCCCGACCACTGACTCGATAACTCCCCGCCGTTGGTTTATCCAAGCAACCCAAAATATTCATCAAGGTCGATTTACCAGAACCCGATTGCCCCACAATGGCAACCAATTCCCCTGCATAAATTTTTAAATTAATGCCTTTGAGAATTTGTACCGTACTTTCACCTGCGGGGAATTCACGGGTCAGGTCAGTCACCTCAAGTAAGGGCAGTGAGGGCTGAATATGATTTTGAGTCATGTTACATTCTCATCGCACGTTGGGCGCTACGTTTGGCAGACTCATTCGAGGTGTCGCTGGCATCTGCAATCACCACTTGATCGCCTTGTTTCAAGCCTTTTAATACTTGTGCGGTCACGCGGTTATTTAAACCAATCAGCACAGGCTGGGTGTGCGCAGTCCCATCAGCTTGTAAAACGCGTACAGAACCCATCGATGCTTTACCTTCGGCAATTAAGGCTTTTTCTGCATCGCTTAAATTCAAACGCTGTGGACGTTGTGATTTTGAATCATCTTTGTCTTTATTTTTTTCCGCTGAACCTGCGGTGCTGTTCGCACTACGGTCTTTTTTGTTTGGGCGTTTATTTTGAATCGCTGCCGCTGGAATGGTCAGCACATTTTTGGCTTCGGCTAACACAATATAAACTTGTGCGGTCATATCAATGCGTAATTGACCCTCTTCATTCGGCACATCAAATAAGGCGTTGTAATACACCGCCGCACTCGATGAACTACTGGTGGTATTGCTTTCGGTATTGATTGAATTTGGGGCAGGCTCGACTTGACGAAGCTTGGCATAATGCTTTTTATCGCTATTACCCAAAGTAGTGAAATAGACCGTTTGACCTTGTTTGACTTTCATCACATCGGCTTCAGAAATCTGCGCTTTGATGGTCATAGTGTCGAGTTTGGCCAATTTGACGATGGTCGGTGCAGTTTGATTGGCATTCACTGTTTGACCTTCCTCGGTCACAATCGCCACAATGGTGCCATCCATTGGTGCAACAATTCGGGTATAGCCTAAGTCTTCTTTGGTCGTCGCCAAATTTAAGCGCGATTGTTCAATCTGTGCATTAATCGAAGCAATTTGCGCTTGTGCGGTTTTATAACTGGCAAGTGCTGTTTCCAGTTCGGCACGTGAGGTCGCATCTTGACTAAACATGGATTTTTGACGGTTATATTCAGCTTCTACTTTGGCAAGATTGGCTTGCTGTACCGCTAACTGCGCCTGTTGATTTTTAATGCTGGCTTCGGCGGTTTTAAATTCATTTTGCTGGCGAATGGAATCAATTTGCGCAATCAGCTGACCTTGTTTGACTTGATCGCCTAATTGCACATAGACCCTTTTCACCTGACCTGATACCTGCGCACCGACACTGACCATTTTAGTCGCTTCAAGCACACCTGTCGCCAATACCGAATCTTCGATATCGCCTTGAACGGCTTCCGCACTGATGTACTGTGGTTGTTCATTCTTCGGCTTAAAATACATCCACGCAAGCGCGACAATAACTAAGCCTGCAAGGACAACTAAAATAATTTTACGCAGTGGGAATTTTTTAGAACTTATTTTTGGCATGGTAATCGGTCAAATTTGGAAACTGAAGCTAGTATAAAAGTGGAATGAGGATAAAAAGTGAATATTTTTAAATAAAAATGAGAATTATTTGCTTTTTCGCGGTTTGAAAAACTTTTAAGTCCCTCTTTTAAAGCTAACTTACGCTGTTGATATAGGCGACAAGCGCGTTAATTTGATAAAATACGACGGTATTTTTTAGAATGAACTGTTCCATGACTGATCCCCAAAATGATGAATATGACCGCCGTTTTGCAGGTGTCGCAAAAATTTATGGAGAAAGTGCATTCATCCATTATGAACAATGTCATGTCATGGTGATTGGAATTGGTGGGGTCGGTAGTTGGGCTGTAGAGGCTTTAGCACGTACAGGCATTGGCGAGTTGACTTTGGTCGATATGGATGTACTCGCAGCATCGAATATCAATCGTCAACTTCCTGCGTTGACTTCGACTTTAGGGCAAGAAAAAATTGCGGTGATGGCGGAACGTTGCCGAGAAATAAATCCAAGAATAAAAATCAATGTGATGGATGACTATTTAAATGCAGATAATCTGCAAGAAATTCTTAATCCAATTCCAGACCTTATTTTAGATTGCATCGACGATGTAAAAGCCAAACTTGCGCTGATGCTGCACTGTAGGTTTAACAAAATTCCGTTGATTGTTTCAGGTGGGGCGGGGGGTAAACGTGATCCTTTAAGTATTCGAGTCGCGGATTTATCCAAAACGGAACAAGATCCGATGTTGGCGAAGTTACGTACCCAATTACGTTCCAAAGGTATTTGCAAAAAACCGAAAGAGAAATTTGGAATTACCTGTGTCTATTCGGTTGAGCAACCATCAATGAGCGTGGCTGTCTGTGAGAACTCACAGAATGAGGCAACATTTAATGCGGGTGCGGGACTGCGTTGTGGTGGCTATGGATCTGCGGTCGTAGTGACCTCAAGTTTTGCCATGGCGGCAGTCGCAGAAGTGTTGAAAAAATTAGAAATGAAAAAGCCTAAATAATGTGTCTTAACTAAAATTCAGGCATAGATTGAGCAATTAACCTAAACGGTAATAGGTATAAGTTACGGTCTTGTCTTTATACACGTCATAGCTGTTTTGCTTAAAATCAGATACCCATTGTGTACCTGAAAAACCAGCGATATGACCATAAATGTGCTGTTTGGTGCGGTGAATAATATAAATATCACCTGCCATCGGGCTATCAAACGCAGGGTCGATTTCACGATAACCAATCTGCTCTAATGTACCGCCCCAATCAGACGCCGCAACAGGGTGCTGAGTAAATTTCGCACCCGCCGTTTGCAAAGCGATACGAATAGATTTCGCACATTTTGCGGTACTACGATAAGCCGAAATACGAGAAAGTTTTTCAGAAAACTTTTCGATATCAATCTGTTTTGATTCGATTTCTGGAGTCGGTGTATACGGTTTTGCAATATCTGCGGGAGTTTCTTTGAGCATCATGACTGCATTTTGAGTCTGAGCATGCATCATCGAATTATCAAATGAAGGTGCTTCATAAATCATAGTTCAATCTCAATCAATCCTAAAAACTGTTGAAGAATTCGCCAATTCCGTGGCTTGCAGATAGTAAGTGATAAATAAGAAAAAAACACATTTGTAATGTAATAATATATCAATTAGGCAATATTACAGAACACTTAGCTAAAAGTTGATAAGTGAAATATATTTGATTATCAGAGACTTGTGCATGGCTGATTTTGGAAAAAATGATTTGTAAAATTATATTTCAATTTTGCCTAAAAAATAATCAAATTTTACACTGTATTTATTTTTATATGATTGATTTTATTAATATAAGTTATTTTTGTAAGCCACATTCAATCTATGTCACATTGAAATGAACTTTTGGGCAAGATCAGCGTTTCAACTCTCTAATTGATGTTCATCGACATTATTCAGTGTGATGTTCACGAACATAATCTTCAGTACGTAACATTGCACTTTGAATATTTTTGATCGCAGTTTCAATATCCGTAATCGTTTTCGCATTTCCACCGCTAAGTGCCTGACGCCATTTACGCGCTCCCGGCAAGTTTTGAAATAGACCGAGTATGTGTCGAGTAATAATTGAAAGCGGTGCACCTTCAGCAACTCGTTGATGAATATACGGCAGCATCTGCTCGATAATGTCAAAACGATCGGGGGCTTCTAAGTTCCATAATTGACCCATTTCAGCCAAGAGGTATGGGTTGTGATAGGCTTCGCGTCCAATCATCACGCCATCGACATGCTGTAAATGATGTTCTGTTTCGGCAAAGGTCTTGATGCCGCCATTAATTTCAATGGTTAAATTCGGACGATCTTGTTTTAGGCGATAAACGTCTTCATAACGTAAAGGTGGCACTTCGCGATTTTCTTTCGGCGATAAACCCTGCAAAATCGCAATGCGTGCATGCACAATAAAATGGGTACAACCTGTCGCTGAAACAGTATCGACAAAATAAAGCATTTCTTCATACGAATGCATGTCATCAATCCCAATACGATGTTTCACCGTCACAGGAATCGAAACGGCCTTTTGCATGGCATGAATACATTCCGCTACGAGATTTGGCTCTGCCATCAAACAGGCACCTATTTTATTATTTTGCACTCGATCACTCGGACAGCCGACATTCAGGTTGACTTCGTTATAGCCCCAGTCTTGCGCCATCTTCGTACAAGTTGCTAAGTCCTGCGGGTTCGAACCGCCAAGTTGCAACACAATAGGATGTTCTTGTTGGTTAAAATCTAAATGTCGATTTGCGCCGCCGTAAATAATTGCACCTGTCGTGACCATTTCGGTGTACAGCACTACGTTGGGGTTAAATAAACGAGCAAAAAAACGGTAGTCACGCGTCGTCCAATCCATCATCGGGGC
>JAVXBC010000045.1:0-18674 GCA_036660195.1 Acinetobacter sp. | reverse complement strand
GCAAAGCTTCAATCAAAATTTTTGCTTTATCAATGCCGATATGCTCATGTGGCATACGCCTCTCCTTTTAAGCCTGTGCAAGCTCGTGTGCAATTTTGGGATACTGTTGTTGCAACATCGCAACAAATTGTTGGCGAATTTCACTTAAACGTTGCGGCTGGTCTGCATCGAAACGTGCTGTGAAATATTCGCCCGTATTGGATGCTCGAATAATGCCAAAACCGTCATCAAAATCAAGCCTTACCCCATCAATTTTACTTAAACGCGCCCCTAATTGCTGACTTAAAATCTCAATATTCTGTAAAACTTGCTGTGTATCTGCTTCATGCGTGCTTATATAGGTATCTTCAGTACAGAATCGCTCAGGATAAATGGACAATAGCGCTGATAAATTATTTGCATCTGATTGTGTTAAATATTCCATTACCCGCAAAGCAGCATAAATACCATCGTCATAGCCAAAGCCACGACCATCGTTAAATACATAATGTCCTGCGTACTCTCCACCAAACACAGCACCGCCCTGAGATTGGGATAAATAAGTGCGTAGAAAACTGCTGCCTGTGCGAATCATTTTGGCTTGACCATTCAACTGCTGAACAATTTTGCCCACCATCTGAGAGCATTTCACATCAAATACAATTTCTTTGTTCGGATGCTGCTCTAAACACATTTGCGCAAATAGAGACAATAAACGGTCAGGGCTAATAATATTCGCCTGTTCATCGAGCAAAACGACGCGGTCGCCATCGCCATCTAAAGCAATGCCTATGTCGGCATTTTCGGAAATGATCGCAGCTTGTAACTGACGCAAATGAATCGCAAGTGATGGGTCAGGCGCATGATCTGGGAAATGTCCATTGGCTTCACAACGCAAAGGAATGACTTCGCAGCCTAATTTCTGCAATATAAATTGAGCGCAATGCCCAGCCGAGCCATGTAAACCATCTAATACGACTTTTAAAGGGCGAGATAATTGAATGTCACTGAGTAAAGCATGTTGATATTGCAAACAATATTGGGGCACAAATTGATGGGGAAGATCATCAAAAGGATGATTTTGCTCAAGCTGTGGCAATGAAATTTGAGCCAATTGTCCAATCTGTTGAATTGCTTCTGGACATGGCGGTTCACCTTGAATAATCCATTTAATGCCATTGTCCGATTTTGGATTATGGCTGGCAGTTACCATAATGCCATTGCCACCAAAATTACGGGCAATGTAATACATCATTGGTGAGGAACAGCAGCCCATATTGGTGACAGATAAGCCTTGTTCTTCAAAAATAGTTTGGATAATGCTGGCATAACTTGGGCTACTTAAACGTGCATCGTAACCAATCACGATATGCTGTTGACCTGCTTTTTTATACTGTGCTGCGAGAGCGTGTGCAATTGAACAAATAACTTGTGGTGTTAGATTGCTTAGTTTCCCACGAATGTCATAAGCACGAAAAATATCGAGAGGAAAGGTATGTTTTATATTCACAGCAAGCCTCTTTCTTTATATTCAAAAGAAAATTCAAAAACAAAAATTATTAAGAAAATATCTAACCCTTGTTGAGAAAAATTAAACGCTTAATCAGCTGCTTTTTAATACAAATCAAGTAAACAATCAATATGAGAAATGCAATGTTCTTCCGCAAAACATTGCATTAAAAGTGATAATGAACTCAGAATTTAGTGTTGCCCTGTATGTCCAAAACCACCCGCCCCACGAGCAGTTGCAACAAATTCAGTTACTTGCTCAAATTCTGCTTGAACAACAGGCACTAAAACATATTGGGCTAAACGCTCACCTGGCTCCAAGCGGAATGTGTTTTGCCCTCGATTCCACACCGAAATCATCAGTTCGCCTTGATAGTCTGAATCAATCAAACCGACGAGATTGCCCAAGACGATGCCATGTTTATGTCCCAAACCCGAGCGCGGCAAAATTAAACCTGCAAAATTTGCATCTTCAATGTAAATCGCTAATCCAGTTTTGACTAGAACGGTTTCACCCGCTGCAATATCAATAGCTGCATCTAAACAGGCACGCAAATCTAAACCTGCTGAACCATGCGTTGCATAAGATGGCAATGCCCACTCTTGACCTAAACGTGCATCTAATACTTTGACTTGAACTTTCATAAGATTTTCCTATTTACAATTTTCTAACGTTTCAACAAAGCTTTTAAATTTGCCAAATACTGTTGCGCCTGTTCTTTCGGATCGACATTGGATACCAGTTTCTTTTTACGCCCGTGCCACTCTAAATCATCTTGTGGTAACTCGTCCAAGAATCGGCTTGGTGTCATTTGGCGCATTTGCCCACCATTCTTACGTTGTTCCGCCAGTGTCAGCGTTAAACCTTGACGTGCACGCGTAATCCCCACGTACATCAAACGGCGCTCTTCTTCGACCGTTTCAGCAGCAATCGAGTTCTTATGCGGTAGCAGTTCTTCTTCTAAACCAATCATATACACATAAGGGAACTCCAAACCTTTCGCCGCGTGGAGTGTCAATAAATTGACCTTATCGGTATCTTCTTCTTCCTGTTGCTGTTCCAACATATCCAACAGCACCAATTTGCGAATCACACTTTCGATATTTTTTTCGTCTACATCGTCGGTGCGATTAATCAAATTTTGAATACTGGTGTACAGGTTTTCAATATTATCGAGCTTGCTTTTCTCTTGTGCAGGTGTGGCGGCTTGCTCACGGACATAATCGATATAGCCAGCTTCCATGATCATCTGACGCACTTTCGGCACGGGTGAATCATCGTCCAATAATTCACGCGTAAATGTTTCAATAAAATCTGCAAATTCATGTAATTGTGTTGCAGCTTTCTTCGGTAACACCATCGACAAACGCTGATCCGATGCAGCCGTGAGCAAAGACAAGGTATTTTCTTGCGCAAATAAACCCAGTTTTTCTAACGTTACAGGGCCAATGGCACGTTTTGGGGTATTAATAATTCGTAAGAAAGCACTGTCATCTTCAGGGTTGATGATCAAGCGCAAATAGCTCATCACGTCCTTAATTTCAGCACGAGCGAAGAAAGACTGACCACCTGATAATTTATAAGGAATCTGTAGCTGACGTAGTTGGGTTTCAAGCACACGTGCCTGAAAATTTCCGCGATATAGCACCGCATAATCTTTCCAGCTTTTGCCATTCATGAGCTTATGGGTGATCAAATCCTTAACGACGCGTTCAGCTTCATCATCGTCATTTAAACAGGTAATGACTCGGATGCTGTCGCCATGACCTTTATCGCTCCACAGTTTCTTATCAAAAATGTGTGGGTTATTTTCAATCACGGCATTGGCAGCTTTTAAAATACGACTGGTCGAACGGTAGTTTTGTTCGAGCTTAATAACTTTTAAATTATGAAAGTCATCTTTGAGCAATGCCATATTTTCAGGTTTTGCACCACGCCAAGCATAAATAGATTGGTCATCGTCCCCTACCGCGGTGAATTGCCCCATCACGCCGACCAATAGCTTCACTAAGGTATATTGCGCAGTGTTGGTATCTTGATATTCATCGACCAATAAATAACGCACCCGATTTTGCCATTTATCCCGCACTTCGGCATTTTCTTGCAGTAAGCGAGTTGGCATTACAATCAAATCATCAAAATCGACGGCGTTATAGGCGCGTAAATTTCGCTCATAGAGTTGATACAAATGCGCAAGTTGAACATCTTCTTGTGTTTCACAAATTGAATGGACATGCTCTGGCAACACCAAATCATTTTTCCACTCTGAAATTTTGCGCATCGCTTTGGCAATGAGCTCTTTACTTTCAGCACCCGATAGATTGTCACGTTGCATCAAATCCATCAAAATTCGCTTGCAATCGTCTGCATCTAAGATGGAAAAATTGGCTTTCAAGGGCAAGTTTTTTAATTCAAGTCGAAGTAGATTCAAACCAAAATTGTGAAAGGTTGAAACCGATAATCCTTTGGCTTCTTCTCGCGATAACAATTTAGTCACACGCTCTTTCATTTCACGCGCGGCTTTATTGGTAAAGGTCATTGCAGTAATTCGGTATGCAGGCATTCCACAATGTTGTACCAAATAGGCAATTTTTCGGGTAATCACCGAAGTTTTACCCGAGCCCGCCCCTGCAAGTACCAACAATGGCCCTTGAACATATTTCATCGCTTCAAGTTGCTTGTCATTTAATTGACTGGCAGATGACATAGGGCAATACCTCTCATTTTTCCGAGCCCGATTTTTCGAGACTAAGTATAGACATCTACGTTTTAGAAACCTAATTTTAAATTGAAGCAGATGAATAAATGCTGATGCTTTTTAAAATGCAACGTCACGACATGTCACCTTAAATCTCTAGGCATAAAAAAACCACCCGAAGGCGGTTTTTTTAAATCAATCAGAATTACTGTTTCGCATAAATGCTGATTTCTACACGACGGTTTTGTTCACGACCCGACGCACTGCTGTTGTCTGCGATTGGGTTAGATGAACCTGCACCTTGTGCATCAATACGGCTACCTGAAACGCCTTTACCAGATAAATAATTTTTAACTGATTGAGCACGCGATTGAGATAATGGGTTGTTAATTGCGTCACTACCTGTGTTATCGGTATAACCAGTTACTAAGATCGCACTTTGGTTATCTTCAGCCAAAGTTTGCGCAACTTTGTTTAACGTGCCATAGAAGTTTGGTTTGATGTTTGATTTGTTGGTATCAAAAGTAATGCTACCTGGCATAATCAATTGCACTGAACCATCTGGATTACGACTTACGTCTACACCAGTACCCGCCATTTGCGCACGTAATTTTTTCTCTTTGTTATCAAGATACAAACCACCAGCACCACCTAGCACAGCACCAATTGCCGCAGCACGGTTATTTTGACGGCTACTGTTCGCATTGCCTTTAGATACGCCATAACCTGCGGCTGCACCGATAAGCGCACCTAGAGCAGCTTTATCGTATTGAACACCACCGATGTCATTACCTGCACCGCTCATAGTTTGGCAACCAGAAAGTACCAAACCAGCCCCAACGAGTGTTGAAATTACTAATGTACGCATAGCGTAACTCCTGTCTATGTATTTTGTTGTCTGGACAAATAATGAATGAGAAAATTTAGCTAGACCATTGATATTTTGTTAATAATAAACAGTTTATTTATCTTTTTGTAAAATTTATACGCACTTTACTTGATCAAACCCACACATTTTCTTCATTCTTTGACCGTCATTCTTTAAATAGACTTCTCATGAAATTTAAGAAGATCATCCATGAGTAACAGAATTGACAGCAAATAGACAGGTTGCTTTACCAAGTCTCGCTAGAACAGCTAACTTTTGTTACGTAAACTTCTGCTCAAGCTATATCATTTCCATGACTAAAAAGATTATTGCCTGAGATATGCAGTTGTTTTTTTATTCGTGTTATTTTTAGTTTAATAATTCTTAAATCGTTTTTACTTCAGGTTTAACTCATGACTACCACACATAAAAATTCTTCCTTATTGCAAAAAATAAGCAAAGGACTGACTGTGAGTTCCGTGATTACGGGCAGTACTTTTTTTCACGGTCCTCCTGTTTTGGCTTTAGGCTTAACTAAACTTTTTAAGAAATCTCAAAAAGTCGATGAAACCACCATTCAAGTGGCGAATAACTGGATTGGGGTCAACAACCAGCTCATCGAAAACGTCTTGCCCAATTTAAAATGGGACATCAGTATTGATGAGCGACTTGATCTCAATTTGCAGGGTCGCTATTTGATGATGTGCAACCATCAAAGTTGGGTAGATACCACCGTTAACCAATACTTTGGTTTGACCCGTATGCCTCTAACTCGTTTTTTCACAAAATGGGAACTTATTTTTATTCCCTTTGTCGGGCAAGCCTTTAAAATTTTGGGCTTCCCAATGATGAAACGTCACACCAAAGAGCAAATTGCCAAGAATCCAGAGCTTAAACATCGAGATTTACTTGAAGCGCGTAAAGCTTGCGAACAGTTGTTAAGTCAGCCATTTACCTTACTGAATTATTTAGAAGGCACACGTTTTACCGAAGCAAAACATGCGCAACAAAAGTCTCCATATAAAAATCTACTCAAACCCAAAGCGGGTGGCTTGGCATTGGCATTAGGTATTTTGGGTGATCAAATTGATGCTTTTGTCGATATGACGATTGTCTATCCTGAAGGTGCGCCAGATTTTGGTGATTTTTGGCTCGGCGATGTCTCCCATATTGCGGTTGATTTACGTAAAATTGAAATTCCAACTTGGGTGATGGGTGGTAATTACGAAGATGACCCAGTTTATCGTGAACGCTTTCAACAATGGGTCGATCAAATTTGGACGGAAAAAGACCAACTGATTACCCAATTAAAAGCTAAATATACTTCTTAATACCTTACGAAATTGAGTAAAAAATGACGCAACAGACCACAGGGAAAAAATCTAAATATCACTATGTAAATCAAGATAGTAAGTTTTTTAAACTATTTTTAATTTATGACATTTTCATGGTGGTGATTATCGTTTTTAACTTGTTCTGTTTGGGAATGAATTTCTTCCTCATGAGCAATATTGGAGAATGGGTGTTTCAAAGCATTCACCTCTCCAATGTGCTTAGCTTCTATCGAACTCATCTTCATCCGATTGTGATTAGTACTGAAGCATGGTTTATTCTGTTTTTGATTATTGAGTTAATGACTCGTTGGGGCATCGCAATTTTTCAGAAACATCATGCGAGATGGTGGTTTTTCCCTTTTATCCATTGGTACGAAGTTTTAGCGATTATTCCTTATTTACGCTTTTTAAGATTATTCCGTGCGGGAATTATCGCGTATCGCTTACATCAGCTAGGTTATCAAATCATTCCTGAGAGCATTCGTTTGAAAGCGATATTTTATTACAATGTAGTGATGGAAGAGCTATCAGACCGCGTTGTCGTCACCGTGTTAGATGGTGTTAAACAAGAACTTGAAACCAGCTCAAGTCATAAAAAAATCATTCATGATTTGGTTGATCATCATCGACAAATGTTTACAGTGACACTGGCGTCGATGTTGCAAGAATCACTTGCCAAAACGTTGCAAGAACAACAACCCGTAATCACCCAAAAAGTGGGGCAAATTGTGACGCAAGCCATTGAAGATACACCTGAACTGACACAATTGTTGCGCTTAATTCCAATAGTTGGCGGACGCATTGAACAACAAATTCAAAGTATTGGACAACGTTTGGGCGAAAATATCACCACTGGACTAATTGAACCATTTACAGCAGGCGCTCCTGAACTGCCAAATGAACAATATCAGCTCATTGCAAGTAAAGTTAGTGCGCTCAACATTGATAATCATCACTTAGAAAAATTGGTCGAATCGGTGGTTTTTGAAAGTATTGATGCCATACAAAAGCAGGTAAAAGTTAAACAATGGCAACAAACGTTGCAGGAATACGATGAATTAGATCAAAAGGCACAAGGATGAAAAGAATTTTTACTTATCAGGCTAGAGAATTCGTGTAATTTGTTCTAGCATTTGCGTTTATTTATAACTCGCTCGCCTGCTTACAACACCTTTAAGGAAAAAATATGGCTGATATACGGATTACGGGCAGAATGGTCAACTTTAGTCGACTTATTTTCGACACCAATGACCATGATGCAATCCGCCAGCAACTGAGTAATACACTAAGTGAAGGTTCTTATTTAGGAACTTTGGTGATCCTAGATAGTACGGTTGAACAAGAGCTCATTGCCTTAATTCAAGTCCTCATTGATTTAGGTTTACAGCCTATGGCGGTGATTGATGGTGTGTTGGGTGATGAAGCACGTGCAATTCAATTTCCAGTGCTGCCAACAGATCAGCCCTTACAAAGAATTAAAGCATCTAAAGAACAAGTTGTTGAGCACGCCCCTGAAGTACCTGCAGCGCAAGCCGCAATACAAACACCACAAAAAAATACAGCGCATACGCATGTCACTTCTTATCATGATGAAATTTTGCGTACTGGCCAATGTTTAGTCCAAGATCAAGGCGATATTATTTTAAACGCAGGCATGAATAGCGGTTCAGAAGTGATTGCGTCTGGAAATATTCACATTTATGGCAATGCTCGTGGTAGAGTCATTGCTGGCGCAGGCGGGCATGCTTCAGCACGTATTTTTTGTAATTCGCTAGAAGCAGAATTGATCTCAATTGCAGGAACATATTGTGTGGCAGATGATCTTCCCAAAGAAATGATCAAAAAGCCTGTACATATTTATTTAAATAATAAGCAAGAGCTTGAATTCGAAGCCTTGCAGTTTTAATTTATCAACACCAATAAAGCCCTTATAGCGGGGTGTGACCATACATAGGAGTGGATTCGGTGGCCAAAATTGTTGTCGTAACGTCAGGCAAAGGCGGTGTAGGTAAAACTACAACAAGCGCATCTTTTGCAACAGGTTTAGCCCAACGTGGTTATAAGACTGTTGTCATTGATTTCGATGTAGGTTTACGTAATCTTGATTTGATCATGGGCTGCGAACGCCGTGTAGTGTATGACTTTGTCAATGTCATCAATAATGAAGCACGTTTACAACAAGCACTCATCCGCGATAAAGAAATTGAAAACTTATACATTTTACCTGCATCGCAAACACGTGATAAAGATGCGTTGAGTGATGAAGGCGTTGCTCGTGTAATTGACGAGTTGGCTCAAGAATTCGATTACATTATTTGTGATTCACCTGCAGGAATTGAGCGTGGTGCGATTTTAGCCATGTACCATGCAGATGAAGCAATTATTGTGACCAACCCAGAAATTTCGTCGGTTCGAGATTCAGACCGTATTATTGGTATGCTGGATAGCAAGACCAAGAAAGTTGAGCAAAATGAAGGGCGTATTCGTAAGCATCTATGTATTACGCGTTTTAACCCTGAACGTGCAGACAAACAAGAAATGCTCACCATTGATGACATTTCTAAAGACATTTTACGTGTTCCAACATTAGGCGTGATTCCAGAATGTCCAAGCGTATTACAAGCATCTAATGAAGGTAAACCTGCCATTCTGTATACAGAACAAAAAGCAGGTCAGGCTTATGATGATTTAGTAGCTCGCTTCCTTGGTGAAGATCGTCCTTATCGACATATTACGGCACAACCAAAAGGTTGGTTAGCCAAACTGTTTGGAGCGTAACAATGGCAGGATTCTGGAGTAAATTATTTAGTGGCGATGAAAAGCCATCGAGCGCGCAAACTGCCAAAGATCGCTTAAAGGTTATTGTTGCATCGGAACAAGGTTTAGGCCGTCGTTTAAGCGCAGATAAAATCGACCAAATGAAAAAAGAAATCATGCAGGTCGTGAGTCGCTATGTTCGTGGTGTGGATGAACAGCATATTCAAATGCAAGTGCGTTCTGAAGCAAACATCGAAATGTTAGAAATGAATATCAATTTACCTGACGAACGATAGACTTTTCTGTTTTTGATTTTCTGAAAAGATATGGGAAAGGAAATCTTTCCCCTGTCTTGAGATAAAAATTCTGCTTCGAATTGGCAAAGAACTTAGTTTTTTGCCTTTATTATTTTATAAGACTGAGGAGATTGTCATGGCATTATCGCAGCCAGCAACCTTTAATGAAGAATGGTCAGATGAACGTGTGTTTGCCTATCTGAATCAACTTCCTCCAACTGGCGTAAATGCTGATTTCCACGTGCTTTATCATGCATTTAAACATATGCGTCCAAATGACTATGAGCGTTTAATTACTCAATTTTTAGCCGATGGTCGTGACTTGAATGCCACCAACCCTGAAGGTCAACGTATTCATGACGTGATTGCGCTGTATCCACGTCAGAAAGATGGTTTCTTGGAAGTCTTGGCAAAATTTGCTTAACAATAAGTTTGCTAAATAAAAAAGCCTGCAGTTCACAATTTGCAGGCTTTTTTACGTGCTTAGATTATCTATTTCCAATCAGATAAACACCTAATAAAGTAAATATGCCACCTGAAACACCATCTATCCATTTGGCAAAATTTTGATATGTATTACGAAATTTGGGTAATGAAAAAACAAACGCAACCAAGACAAACCATAAGGCAGTTTCAATTGTCACAATAATAAACAGCAGCGCATGGTGTTGATCAAATATAGAATTTGCCATAAACAGCGAGAACACACTACCAAAATAAATCACTGCTTTAGGATTCGACAAGTTAGTGAGTAAGCCTTTCATAAAACATAAATACAGAGATTGCGGCAATATCAGAAGATTGATAGCTTGCTTTTTTTTAGAGAACGCAGAGCACAGCATTTGATAGCCCAACCAGCATAAATAGATACCACCTGCGATTAACAGTCCTTGTTTCAACCACGCCATTTTTTCAAAGATGATATTCAATCCAAGTAATGCTAAAAGTGACCACAGCATTGCCCCCAAACAAATACCAAGCGTCACCAGCAGTGCTTCTTTACGTGAACGACTGATGGCTGTTTGAGATACCAAAAAGAAATCTGGGCCAGGCGTAATCAGTGCACAGAAATGAATAAAAATTAAGGTGCTTAATGCAACTAGCATTTTCTGCTCTTAGGGTTTTAACTTAGAGAATAATGTTAAATAAAAAACGTGATTATTACCATAAAAAATAAAGAAATAAAAACAACAAAGCCTCTACATGAGAGGCTTTGTTATTGGAATCGGTCTTTTAAACCAGCACATCTCTCTTACCATTTGCACCCATCGCACCCACGATGCCATTTTCTTCCATCTGATCGACAATACGCGCTGCACGGTTATAACCGAGGCTAAACTTACGCTGTAATGAAGAAACAGAAGCCTTACGGGTTTCTAACACGAAAGAAACGCATTGATCATACAGCGCATCTCGGTTCGGATCACCCTCACCTTCTTCATAGCCACGTGAGCTAGGTTCTTCATCATACGGGGTTAAAATTTCATCCACATAGTTAGGCTCACCACGTTCACGCCATGCATCACAAATACGATTGACTTCATCATCACTAATAAATGCGCCATGTACACGTTCAGGTTCAATTTTACCCGGCCCTAAAAACAACATATCGCCATGACCGAGCAAATCCTCTGCCCCGCCTGCATCTAAAATGGTTCGAGAGTCAATTTTACTGTTCACACGTAATGCCACACGAGTCGGAATATTGGCTTTAATCAAACCTGTGATGACATCGACCGATGGACGTTGCGTTGCAAGTAATAAATGAATCCCTGCTGCACGTGATTTTTGTGCCAACCGTGTAATCATTTCTTCTGCTTTTTTGCCGACTTGCATAATCATATCGGCAAACTCATCGGCAACAATTACAATCGAAGGCAATGGCGTTAAGCGTGGCGCACGTTCACCGACAACAGACTCACTGGCTTTCCATGTTGGGTCAATTAAATCATCACCATTTGCAATCGCTTCTTCAACTTTGCGATTGTAGTCACTGAGCTTACGAATTTTTAAATAGGACATCAATTTATAACGACGTTCCATTTCATTAACACACCAGTTCAAAGCACTGACCGCATCTTTCATGTCAGTCACGACTGGGGTTAATAAATGTGGAATATCGTTATAGTTCGCTAACTCGAGCTGTTTCGGGTCGATTAAAATCAAGCGCAACTGGTCTGGAGTATATTTCAACAACATCGAGAGAATCATTGAGTTTACTGCGACCGATTTACCCGAACCTGTGGTTCCTGCAACCAACATGTGTGGTGCTTTGCCTAAGTCAGCAATGACTGGATTACCCGAAATATCCTTACCCATCGCCATAGAAAGAATGCTATGTGGGTCGGTAAATGCAGGAATGCTGAGCAACTCAATCAACCGCACCATTTCACGCGAACTGTTCGGCACTTCGATACCAATATAAGGCTTGCCGGGAATCACTTCGACCACACGCACCGACGCCATCGACATTGAGCGTGCTAAATCGCGTGAAATATTGGTCACTTTTGAGGCTTTTACCCCTGGCGCAAGATCAAGCTCAAACCGTGTCACCACTGGCCCTGGTTGAGCTTCAATTACTTGGGCTTTTACGTTGAATTCTTGCAGTTTGATTTCTAATAATTCAGACAATCGTGCAAGTTGCTCTGCCGTAAAATTCACTTTTTTGTTTAAATCAACTTTATCGAGTAAATCTAAACCCGGCAGCGTTGGTAAATCACGACGTTTTTGTGCCACTTGCATCGAACGTGACATTGAACGACCAAATGCATCAGTTAAAGGTGCATCTAAATCGAAATCATCTTCAATATCTAAATCAGGTTCAGGTTGTCCTGCTGTTTCTTGCCATGCTTGTACAAATGCTTCTTTAGACAAGGTTTCTTTATGTTCAAAATTCTCGGTTGGCAATTTAGCAAAGGTTTGAGATTGAAGTGATTCGGCAGCTCTGTGCTGTTTTTCATCGTCCAGTAACAGATCATCAAATGGGTCAAAATCATCTAATTCGTTTTGTGGCTGACTTTTTACGAGAGCTGCGGATGGCTGCACAAAATGCGTTGATTCAATCTCTCGAACTTGATGTGTTGGCTCAGTATCAAATTCATCGAACTGATGCGTATTAGGCGCTAAATCAATAGGATGATTGATTACCTGATGCTGAGGCACTGCCGCCAATAATTCATCAAAGATTTCGTCATCATTCCAATCTACAGACGCATGCTTATGTTGTAATGCAGCGTAATTTTGAGACGTAGTAAAATCGGATGCATCGACTGATGCGTCTGCCGCGCGTAATAACGCATCAATGTCTTGTTTATGGCTTAAATCATCAGTTTGCAATGCGCGCCATACTTCCCCAGTTTGAACCAGACGTTGACTTTCCGCTTCCATTTGATGCGCTTGTGCTAAAGTTTCTTCAAAATCAGCAATGGCATCATTCTGTTGCTCTAAGCTGCTTTGCTGCTCGCGCGCCATGAGGTTGGCGAATTGTTGTTCTGCCAATTTCTGATGTTTAGAACCTTGCGCTTTAATGTGTTCATCAATCATCGCCGTGTGGTTCGAATGCAATTCAGCGCCGAGTGATACTGTATTCAATTCAGGTTGTTGATTTTTTAACGATGCGACTTCAGCAGAAATAGGCTGCTGTGCTAGGTCATAAGCAGATTCATGTTGCGGTAGATTTTTATAAAATAATTCTCGTAAATATTCAGGCGTATTTTTTAAGGTCGCCCATGTTTTATTCCACTGCACACCAAATGCTAAAGTGATGAATACAATACTAAAAACCAGTAAAAACAGCGTAGCGCCATAAATTGTTAAGAGTTGAGATAAACTTTGTCCTAACTCATAACCAATAATACCACCAGCGGCATTATCTAAAGTGTCGGCAGGTGTATTCCAATGTAAATACAACAAACTCGAAATAGATAAAATAAAAAAGAACTGTGCAGCATAACGAAAGGGACGATTTAGAAAACTACGTGGCCACCAAACTTGAATCGCTTCCAAAAATAAAAATAAAGGAATAAAAAGACTTGCCCAACCCAAAAAACCGAACAATAAATCTGCAATCCACGCCCCTGCCACACCACTGGCATTGGATACCTGCTGAGTGTCGCTCGAAATGTGCATCCAACCCGGATCAAATGGGGTATAAGTGACCGTCGCAAGAAATAAATAAATGCCAAAAGCAATCAAAAACAATGTTATTAAAAAGCGTTGTGCATAAACATTTGACACAGCAGCCATATACAATCCTGTAACCCAATTCGTCATTTATGAATATTTTTTAAGGCACATTTACCTTAATCAATAAGTTTTATATTATGCACTCGTTCTTACAAAAAAGATGCACGATAGTTGAAGCTTGTTGTTAACATCCTGCCCAGATATATAGCGCAATTCGATTGAGTTGATCAATATTATCCACGTCGATTTGCCCCAAATGACAGTAGATTCACGTATAATTTTAACAGTTTCAATATAAAAAGGATGTTCTTTAATGAACGCTCGTCACTCACGCTTAATTATTCTCGGTTCAGGCCCTGCAGGTTATAGCGCGGCAGTTTATGCTGCACGCGCCAATTTAAAACCAACGTTGATTGCAGGTATACAGTTAGGTGGACAATTAACCACCACTACGGAAGTAGATAACTGGCCTGGTGACCCTGAAGGATTAACTGGGCCTGCACTGATGGAACGTATGCAAGCACATGCGGAACGTTTCGGTACTGAAATTCTGTACGATCATATTAATGAAGTTGACCTTAAAACTCGTCCGTTTGTGTTAAAAGGTGATATGGAAAGCTATACCTGTGATGCGCTGATTATTGCGACTGGCGCAACAGCACAATACTTGGGTTTAGAATCTGAAACTGCGTTTATGGGTCAAGGCGTCAGTGCTTGTGCAACGTGTGATGGTTTCTTCTACAAGAACCAAAAAGTCATGGTGGTTGGTGGCGGAAATACCGCGGTTGAAGAAGCGTTGTATCTTTCAAATATTGCTTCGCACGTCACTTTAGTTCATCGTCGCGATAGTTTGCGTTCAGAAAAGATTTTACAAGATCATCTGTTTGCTAAAGAGAAAGAAGGCAAAATCAGTATTATTTGGAATCATCAAGTCGATGAAGTTTTGGGTGATAACACAGGTGTTACTGGCGTTCGTATTCAATCGACGCAAGACGACAGCAAGCAAGACATTCAAGTACAAGGCTTATTTGTTGCGATTGGTCATAAGCCAAATACCAGTATGTTTGATGGTCAGTTGAATTTACGTGACGGTTATATTCAAGTTCAAAGTGGTACCTCAGGCAATGCAACCGCAGCGTCTATTGAAGGTGTCTATGCAGCAGGTGATGTTGCCGACAGTATTTATCGTCAAGCGATTACTTCGGCAGGTTCAGGCTGTATGGCGGCATTGGATGCAGAAAAGTATTTAGATAATTTAAAATAATCTGGTCTTTAGAGGTTGATGATCCTCAGTGATTGTCAACCTCATCTATTTCAGATAGTTTAGAATGGTTTTTGTAATTTATTCTTCATGATGTCCTCACTCCCCTTATCCCAATATATTTTTCCAAATCCTATCGAGGCCGATCCAGAAGGTCATGGCTTTATTTGTGTTGGTGCAGACCTCACCCCTTCAACTTTATATGAAGCCTATACACATGGCTTATTTCCTTGGTTTAACGAAGACGAACCCATTTGTTGGTGGAGTCCAGAGCCTCGTTGCATTATCGAACCGCAAACATATCGCCCAAGTAAATCTTTACTTCGCACTATGAAAAAACAGGACTATCGCATTACCGTCAATCAGGCTTTCGATCGTGTCATGCGTTGCTGTTCCCTACCCCGTAACTACACCAATGAAACTTGGATTAGTGAAGATATTATCCAAGGCTATTGTGATTTGTTTGCTGCTGGCTATGCCTATAGTATTGAAGTTTGGAATGGAGAAATTTTAATAGGCGGACTTTATGGTGTCACCATTGGCAAAGGCTGTTTCGGTGAGTCGATGTTTAGTACCGAAACCGATGTTTCTAAAATGGCATTTTATACACTCATGCTGATTGGACAAGAAAATCAGTTACCGTGGATAGATTGCCAGTTGGTCAATGACCACTTGCTGAGCTTGGGTGCGAGTACAATTTCTCGCCAACAATACTTAAAATCGTTAAAAAATGTAATTATAGCCCCTGCAATTGATTGGAAAAGTTATCAAGAACGTGTATTTTCAAGTAAAACAATAGCATTAAATGCAAAATTAGATCGTTAATGGATGAACGAAACCTTGGAAGGATAGATGCATGAAATCATACCAGCCCAAGTCCCTTTTAAATGACTTACAGTATTACATTACGCCGCCGCACGACTGTAGCTACTTAGAAAATAAATCGGCGCGCATGGTGTTTTTAGATCCGATTCATCGGATTGATGTGGTAACTTTGTCTGAACTTTCTCGCGTCGGCTTTAGACGCAGTGGCGATTTTGTTTATCGCCCCGAATGTCATTTATGTCGCCAATGCCTTTCCTGTCGTGTGCCCGTCGCTGAATTTCAGATGAATAGCCGCCAAAAAAAAGCATGGAAGCGTAATCAAGATTTAACCATGCGAATTCTGCCGACCTTACAAGCAACACAACAACATTATGAATTGTACGAACGTTATATAAATGAACGTCATGCCGATGGCGATATGTACCCTGCCAACTACGATCAATTTGAGAAATTCCTAGTTCAAAGCTGCAGCGAGAGTTTTTTTATCGAACTTTGGAAAGATCAAAAGTTAATTTCAGTTTCAACTTGCGACGTAATGGATGATGGGCTTTCTGCGGTTTATACCTTTTTTGATCCAGACGAACAACGCCGTTCACTCGGAGTTTTTGCGATTCTCAAACAAATTGAATATGTGCGTAGCCTAAACTTGGATTATTTATATTTGGGCTATTGGGTGCCGCATTCAGCGAAAATGAACTATAAGTCGCAATATACGCCACTCGAATTATTACTCGATGGACAATGGCGTAGACTCAATCGCCCGCTTTCAGACCATGAAATTCACCAACTTGGAAACTCATTGATGACCACGTTGCCATCTGAGTGGAATAATTTAATTATTAAATAATCCCTCTATTGAAATAACGCTGCAAAATCATCGGTGCAGGTTTTC
Source organism: Acinetobacter sp. (assembly GCA_036660195.1). Classification (GTDB taxonomy): domain Bacteria; phylum Pseudomonadota; class Gammaproteobacteria; order Pseudomonadales; family Moraxellaceae; genus Acinetobacter. The sequence goes on along the minus strand of JAVXBC010000045.1, from coordinate 2,069 downwards.
ACCATAATCACTGCGTGTTCTTTACTGCCATCACGATTTGGATAATAGTTTTTGCGTAAATCTATTTGATGAAACCCTGTCTTTTCATACAAACCAATCGCGGCTCTATTACTTTCACGAACTTCTAAAAAAATCTGAATTGGATTATTTTTTAATTGTTGGATTGAACGATCCAGTAATTCATAACCCAAACCTTTGCCATGATGATTAGGATGAATCGCCATCAGCAATAAATTTGCCTCATCGAGTACAGGCTGCAAGATACAAAAACCCACGACCTGATTGGCTTGCTCATACACCGTACATTGATATGTCGCCAAAGAGTCTTGAAATTGCTGTGTCGACCACGGATGCGTTTGCACCAAACGCTCAATGCTCACTACATCTTCGATATCTTCCATTCGCATCTGTCGAATCACACGGCAATACTCTATTAGTCAATGCGGTAAATTATCAACCAAGTTCGCTATGTTTTGAATAAAAAAATGGGCAATTTTCATTGCCCATAACGCTAACTTTAGTTTTAACTGAGATTAAAACCCAGTTCAGCCCGCCATTTATTCAATAATTCGGTGGTATCAAGATCATTTGGGTGAAAGTTTGGTTTTAAGAAACTCAACAAGGTTGGTATCTGACGAGTCATAAAACCATTCGCACCATACATAAATCGAATCATATACTTCGTGTCACGCCATGTGAGTTTGCCATCGGTTTTTAACAGCGTTGCGGTAAAATAAGATTGGGTAATAAAAATCAGACTCATGGCAATTACGAGCGCTAAAGAGCGCATAAAATATGCCTTCGCGCCTGAACCGTACATTCCAACAAATACATCGAATGCGACTGCCTTGTGTTCATTTTCCTCAACTGCATGCCACATCCATAAGTTATACATCGTCTCATCTTCAAACATGGCTTGAATGTTAGGATTACTCAATAATTCTTCGGCAATTGTTGACGTGAAATGCTCTAAGGCACATGTCCCTGTCAAATCGATCATTTCTTTGGTAAAACCAAAAGGTTTCAATAACTTGGTACTGATGGCAACGCCATATTCAATTACTTTACCTGTCCGTTGTTCTAAGGTACGCACATCATAACCATAGGCTTGTGCTGAGGCATTAAAAGCTAAATGCTCTTTAGAATGCATGGCTTCTTGACCAATAAATGCACTAATTTCTTTTTGCAATCTGGCATCGGCTAATTTAGGGTCATTTCTCACTGCACGCGCACTGTTGACAAAGAATTGCTCACCTTCAGGAAACAACGAAGATAACGCGGTCATAAAATGAGTAATTCCCGCATCTCCTTTTGCCCAATAGCGAGGAACGTCACCAAATTTAAAATCCATACGGCGTACTGGAAAACTTGCACCTGCCCGATTTGAAATATTCACCTTCGCATTCATACCGCTTACTCCTCAACAGTGAAATAACTGCTCACTGGATATTTTGTTCATTTACTTGATTTTTATATTACGTTTTTATAATTTTCGATTAAGTTCAGATGAGGACAGCAAAATATCAGTTTGGGACATGAGGAAGAAAAGGAAAGATAAGTGAAACTACTTTTCTGACGCAAGAGGAATAAAGCACTGCTTTATTACGACGCAAGAGGAATAAAACATCGCTTTATCCCGACGCAAGGGAAAAGCCAAATGAGTATTAATTTTTTCGACGCAAGAGAGGAAATAGACGCAAGAGAAAAAAGCGAATGGAGTGAAATCATTTCCTTCGACGCAAGAGTAATAAAGCACTGCTTTATTACGACGCAAGAGGGAGAAAGCATCGCATTATCCCTACACAAGGGAAAAACCAGATGAGTATTAATTTTTTCGACGCAAGATGTAGAACTGATAATAAATGAAATCATTTCCCTCCATCCAAGACTGAGAAAGAGATGAGTTGAAAAATTCATCTCTCCCAACACAATGATAAATAAAATAATAGCGACAAAATTTCAATTTTTCAGGCATAAAAAAACACCCCGAACGGGGTGTTTTTTTATCATACTAGATGATTATGCAGTTACTTTCGCAACAACACCAGCACCTACAGTACGACCACCTT
>JAVXBC010000044.1:0-18723 GCA_036660195.1 Acinetobacter sp. | reverse complement strand
ACCTCTACGATGTCAACGTAGCGCTCTAACCAACTGAGCTATACACCTAGAATGAACAGCATCATATTCATTTTTAAAAATTATGACAAGTTTTTTTGCGACTGTTTGATTGTAATCGCACAGTCTTTAAGCAACTTTTTAAACCGCTGTAAATCCTCACAATTCATTTGATCTAAAAACACCATTTTTTGATATAGCACAGTCACTTGCTTAAATTTTTGATCATCCTCCACATTTAAAGACAAACGTTTCATCCAAACCTGAAAAGTTTCAGCTTGCCCCCGATGCAATTGTTTTGGCAGCTTTTTCTGGAATTGATAAATCAAGCGTTCATATACCGCTTGTTGTTGACGCAACCGCCACCAATACAATCCGCCATAGCCAATCAAAACGCCGCCTATCCCCAGTATTAGCATCAGCACGTAGCCATAGGTCGAATTCAAACCAAGTTTAGAAAGCCAGTTTTGCTGTTTTTCGGCATCATAACCAACAATTTTGCTTTGCCATTGATAACTTAAATAATCACTCCAAACTCGCATATTTTTCAATAACTTGAATTGTTGCAAACGCCACGCCTGAGCTTGATCATCTCCCCAGACGGTTTGATCTTCATCCAAATAATCCTGCATACCCGTGTCAATACGTTGTGGCGCAATCATTGCCGTCGGGTCAATACGTTGCCACTTCCCTTTTATATAGACTTCAGACCATGCATGCGCATCGAATTGGCGTAGTTCCCAACTTTTGCCATCAGGAGCAGGTTGCCCGCCTTGATAACCTGTCACCACACGTGCAGGAACGCCTGAGTAACGCATCAGCATTGTAAAACTCGATGCATAGTGCTCACAAAATCCTCTACGGCTGGAAAATAAAAATTGATCTATACGATTTCCACCCAATGTTCCGGGCGACAAGGTATATACAAAATTATTTTTGCGATACCACGCTAAAACAGCTTGTACATATTTTTCAGGCTGCTGCTGGCTTTGTGCCCATAATTGTTGTGCCAACTGTTGCGTTTTGGGTTCACGATCACGATCAAAATCGGTATTGAATTTAAGTTGCCGTGGCTCTAGTTCTGTTGTCGCAGCGCTGTTCTGTCCTAACCAAAACAGTTGGATGGGCTGATTGCGCTTCATCAGTTTTGAAGGACGAATGCTGTCATCTTGATACAATTGCAAATTGCGGTCTTGTGGAATGGAATATTCCAAACCCATAATCCAGTTGGCTTGTTCATCGGCTGGCAAGTATTGATAACGTACCTGAGAAGAACTTGACGTTGCATTCTTCTGTTGTTGATTGAAATAACTACTCGTCCACGTTGTGCCATCATATTTGTCTAAAACCAACGCGCGCCAATACAATTCACTACGGTCGGGCAACTGACGCATATCGGCGACAACACGAAATGCCAAAGCAGAAGATTGCGATAATTCGGCAATATCTCCCGGTGACATTTGGTCACTGAGACCTGTAGTCGCATGGTCTTTTTGAATTGGAATCGACCATAATGGCGGTAATCGTGGAAAGAAAATAAACAATAAAATTAAGAATGGCACTGAAATCGCGACCAGTTTTAATACCTGTTTTAGGTCTTGTTTTAACTGGTTCGATGAGAGTTTATCTTGATCAAATAGCCCTGTTTGAATACGATACAAGCCCATCAAACACATAAGGCAAGCTGCAAATACCAAAAGTGCCATCCAAAAGGCTTGGCTATGCAACAGCAAACTGGCACTAACGAAAAGTGCAAAATTAAAGACAATCAACAAATCACGAGTGGCTTTTGCTTCTAAGCTTTTGGCAAATAAACAGGTGGTTAAAAAGGCGACACCTGCTTCAACCCCAAACAAAGTTTGATATTGCAGATAGATCAATCCTACAGATATTCCAGTAAATGAGAGCAAAATTAGTTTCGGCAACGGCGCAATTTTTTGTTTACGATACCGCCACAACAAGCTTAGCCATACCACACCCCATAGTCCCGTGAGCGTGAATGGAATAAATGTGACTTGTCCAAACAACACCAAAGCCAACGCTGCCAGCACACAAAAATAAATTGCCCTACTCATGATTATGCCTGTGCCAATAATATTTTTGCTTTGATGAACTGCGCCTGACCTTGTCCAGTTTCCAAACGGGTATGCGGCAAAATCAAGGCATAGTCATCCCCCAATTGTTCGCATTGCTCGACCAAGCCCATCATATAACTTAATTTTTCTTCATGGCTTTGTGCAGGTATTTGCTGATAATCAATTTCTAAATGTTGATGATTGGCTTGTGCCTCGAACATTTTGATAAAAAAACCTTGACCACGCGCCACCTGTTTCCATGCGACATTTTGATAAGAATCACCTAGTTGAAAGGCTTTTAGATCACGAAATTCATCCAAACTGTCGTTTGCAGACGTTGGGGTATTTTTATGTTCTTTTTGCCAATCATGTGCTTTCGGCGCGACCCAAACACTTTTCCTCAGATATAAATACGTCCATGCGCGCACCAAACCTAAGGGATAAGTCGAATAAATTCGGATTGGGCTAAATTTATATTCACCACGTTGCGTGGGGAAAATCGCCAGTTCAAAAGTTTGTTGGGCTTGATCGCAATAAAAAAAATGCTCTTGATCCAGCCATTTAATCCTTAAATAACGCACGCTATGCGCAGATTGTTTCAGTAATAATTTAACATTCAGCACTTGATCAACTTGTCCAACTTCATCGACCACAACGTCTATTTTAAGCCCATATAATTGTTTAAAGGTCAGGTAGAAACTCATCCACAAAATTGAACTGATCAAAAAGCAAAAACCTAAAATCAAATTATTGGCATAATTAATTCCTGCGATAAAGGTAATTAAAATTAAAACCAAATACAGAAAACCTTGCTTATAAATAAAGATCAAAATATCTTTCTGAAATAAGCTTTTACTGTCTTCAATTTGAAAACGTTTCGCCATCCAACGATCAATCATTTGCATGCGCGTATCTCAACTATAAGACATCAACCGAATGCAAAATTTGCTTCACTTCTGCTTCTGCCAAACTTAGACGATGCACCACCACCGCAACAAAAACAGCTTGCACATCATCTGTTGTTACAAAGTTTCGACCTTCAACTAAGGCATAGGCTTGCGCGGCAGATTTTAATGCTAAAACGGCACGTGTTGATAATCCATGCCTCTGTTTTCGGGTTTCTGCGGCTAAATCTAAAATATAATTTAAAACTGCTTCGCTTAAAAAAATCTGCTTGGATAATTCACGCAAATGCAAAATATCGGTTTGAGAAAATACCGCACTCAACTGATGAATCAAGACTTGGCGGGAACTTTGTTGCAGCAATAATTTCTCGGCTTGTCGAGATGGATAACCCAATGACAAACGCATGAGGAAACGATCTAACTGTGACTCTGGCAAAGCATATGTCCCACTTTGAAAGAGTGGATTTTGTGTGGCAAGTACCCAAAACGGTTGCGGCAATTCATATTGCACGCCATCCATCGTTACAGCACCTTCTTCCATCCCTTCAAGCAAGGCACTTTGTGTTTTTGGGCTGCAGCGGTTGATTTCATCGGCCAATAAAATTTGGGTAAAAATCGGGCCTTTTTTAAATTCAAACAAATGCTCTTTTTGATTAAAAATATTCACTCCGATGACATCGCTCGCCAACATATCGTTGGTGAATTGAATCCTTTGAAAATGCAGCCCTGCTAAACGTGCCAATGCACTGGCTAAAGTCGTTTTACCTAAACCAGGTAAATCTTCAAACAACACGTGACCACCTGCAAATAAACAGGTCAGCGCAAGTTTGGTTTGCACTGGCTTGTCTAAAATGAGCTGATTCACTTCCGTCAAAAAACGTTCAATTTGCGGATTAAAATTCTTAATTTCTTGCTCTAATGCCTGATTTTGTTGTTGTTTTTCTTCAGCCAACGTCTTCCCTGAACTCCACATTAGCCTTTCCTCAAAATAAAACAGTGTATGATTCAACATACACTGTTTTGATTTTTTTTCAAAGAAATCAAATGACTTCTAACAAGGACATTTCTTCACGTTACTGCCCGAAGACGCATAACGCGCATCTATACAATGTCGATAAAATGTTTTGGCATCCATAGCTGTCAGATCAGGATGATGGGCTTTCATGTGCTTTACATAAGTTTCATAGTCGGGTACGCCAACCATCAAGCGGAAACTCTGTTGTAAGTTCTTCCACAAAGTCGCCATTCGAGACCAATTTTGCGGTGAAAAAATTAGTTGCTTCTGCGCCAAAATCGTCAATTTAATCATCCTCACAATGACCGTGCCACCTTGCCGCGCAATTTTAAAATCCATGCTTATGCTCCTTTTACCGTTTCAGCGGTCATTGTTACATCGCTTAAAACTACAGGTGCTTCATTGACTGTTGGTACTGGACTTCTCAATGCTCGGCGGATAATGCCGATCGAAGCAATGATCATCACAATCGCCACGATCATAAAGAAACCACACAATGCCGCATTGATTTGATTTGACATGATAATGGTCTGCATTTCAGCCACAGTTTTGGCAGGTGCGAGTAATTCACCTCGTGCAATCGCATCAGAAAAACGATTCGCTTGGGACAGAAAACCAATCTTTGGATTTTCGTGAAAAATCTTTTGCCAGCCTGCGGTCATCGAAGTAATGAATAGGAAAATTGTAGGGATAATCGTCACCCAGACATATTTTTCTTTTTTCATCTTAAATAGAATCACTGTGCCTAAAATCAATGCCATAGAAGCAAGAATCTGATTGCCAATCCCGAACAATGGCCACAATGAATTAATCCCACCCAAAGGATCAACCACGCCTTGATAGACGAAGAATCCCCAACCTGCCACAGCCACAAAAGTGCCGACTAAGTTTCCAAAGAATGAACTGGATTTTTTTACTGCTGGTACAACAATACCCACGGTGTCTTGCACCATAAAACGACAGGCACGAGTGCCTGCATCGACCGCTGTTAATATGAATAAGGCTTCAAATAAAATCGCAAAGTGATACCAAAATGCCATCATTGCGGTGCTATTGAAAATTTCTGAAATAATATGCGCCATCCCAATTGCAAAGGTCGGTGCGCCACCTGTCCGAGATAAAATTGAACTTTCACCGACTTGTTGCGCCAAAACAGTCAGCATTTCAGGGCTGACCACAAAACCAAGATTACGAATCGCTTCCGCAGCTGTATCGACATTGGTTCCTAGAATTGCAGCTGGCGCATTAATCGCAAAATAAATCCCCGGATCAAGCACGGTGGCGCAGATCATTGCCATAATCCCGACAAAGGATTCCATCAACATTCCGCCATAGCCGATCATGCGAATATTAACTTCGTTATCGACTAATTTTGGCGTTGTTCCTGAAGCGACTAAGGCGTGAAAACCTGAAATCGCACCACAGGCAATGGTAATAAATAAGAACGGAAATAAACTACCTGCAAAGACAGGGCCTGTGCCATCGACAAAATGCGTCACCGCTGGCATTTTCAGATCAGGCATGGCAAAGAGAATGCCCACAGCCAAGCCTGCAATGACCCCAATCTTTAAGAAAGTGGATAAGTAATCACGTGGAGCTAATAGCAACCAAACGGGCAATACAGACGCAATAAAACCATAAATGATCAGCGCCCAAGTAAGTTGAGTTCCACTTAAAGTGAATAACTGTCCCCAATATGGGTCTTTTGCGACATCACCACCAAATACAATCGCCGCCATCATCAATACAAAGCCAATGATGGACACTTCCGCAATTTTTCCAGGGCGTAAATAACGCATGTAGATGCCCATGAACAAAGCAATTGGAATCGTTGCGGCAATACTAAAAACACCCCACGGACTATGGGCTAAAGCTTTCACCACGACCAATGCAAGTACTGCGAGGATAATGATCATCACACCCAAGGTACCGAGCATCACAATCACACCCGCAAAGGTTCCCAGCTCTTGCTTTGCCATTTCTCCCAACGAACGACCATCTCGCCGTGTAGATATGAATAGAACTAGAAAATCTTGTACAGCACCAGCAATGACCACGCCAACCAATAGCCAAATCGTGCCGGGTAAATAACCCATTTGTGCTGCTAAAATCGGCCCAACCAAAGGCCCTGCGCCAGCAATCGCGGCAAAATGATGTCCAAATAACACATATTTATTGGTCGGAACATAATCCAAACCATCATTTAAACGATGCGCTGGAGTGAGTCTTTTGGGGTTTAATTCAAAAACCTTATTGGCAATAAATAAGCTGTAGAACCGATAGGCAATGCTATAGACACAAATTGCTGCGAGAACAAGCCAAACTGCATTGACATGCTCGCCTCGACTTGTTGCCAATATCGCAAAAGAAACTGCCCCTAAAATAGCCACAAAAATCCATAGGAATTTTGAAGCAAGCGTTGGCTTGGCTAATGTTGTCTTCATTCAAAATCTCTCACATCTTTTATTGGTATTGATGTCGCTATCCGTTTCTTTATTTCTTCTTGTGAGCTTATAAAAAGCCCAAGGTTTATCACCTTATTTGATCTTATACTTTGGCATAAAAAAAGGGATGATAGTTCAATCATCCCTTTAACATTCGTATACCTTGCGTAAGGTTAACTTATTGGTGCTTAAGCACGTTCTAAGTATTCGCCTGTACGTGTGTCTACACGAACGCTTTCTTCTTGCTGTACGAATAATGGAACACGTACCACAGCACCTGTTTCAAGTTTTGCTGGCTTACCGCCACCGCCTGAAGTATCACCACGAACACCGGGGTCGGTTTCAACAATTTTTAATACCACGAAATTTGGTGGATTCACGTTTAATGGCACACCATTAAATAACATGATGGTACATTTTTCGTTAGAATCGTCTTTTAACCATTTTGACGCATCGCCCATTGCAGTTTTGTCCGCAGCGATTTGCTCGAAAGATACAGGAGCCGCTTCTAAAGAGTCACCTGATTTGAAAGTTTTTTCTAATACTTTACCTGAACGAAGGTTACGTAATTTTACGCGGTTAAAAGCTTGACCCTTACCCGGTTTTACATATTCGTTTTCCATGATTGAACATGGGTTACTATCCAGCATGACCTTAAGGCCTGCTTTAAAATCATTTGTAGAATAATAGGCCATGAAAGGCGCACTCCAAACTTAAAACTCAAATCTATTGGTGTTAAACTAAGCCCACAGCTAAGGCTAACACTATTTTTCGTATGGCATGATAAACTATTTACATCAAGAGCAAAACTGGCAATCACAACTCAGCGATCTGATTACTGATCCTTTAGAGCTATTACAGCAACTTGAGTTATCGACCGATCAGCTTTTATCTGGGGCAATTCTGGCCTCTGAGCAGTTTAAATTACGCGTTCCTCGCGCCTTCGTCGAAAAAATGAACATTGGCGATCCTTTCGATCCTCTGCTATTGCAAGTGCTACCTCATCATTTGGAGCTTGAAGAACACCCTGAATTTGTGACCGACCCATTAGGTGAAAAAGCAGCCAATCAAATGGCAGGTGTTTTACATAAATATCAATCACGTTTTTTACTGACCTTAACGGGTGCATGTGCAATTCATTGTCGTTATTGTTTCCGCCGTCATTTTCCTTATCAAGAAAACCTACCCAAAAACGAAGATTGGTTGCAAATTAAAGACTACATTGAGCAACATCCACACATCAATGAAGTGATTTTAAGCGGTGGTGATCCTTTAACGCTTTCCAATCGAAAACTTGCGCTATGGTTAGAACGTGTAGCATCTCTCCCTCAAATTAAAATATTGAGAATTCACTCACGTGTTCCAATTGTTATTCCAAATCGTATCGATGAAGAACTCATTTCTATATTAAAAAACAGTAGGCTACGCATTGTAGTAGTGGTACACTCGAATCATGCTTCGGAACTTGATGATTTCACCTGTTCAAAGTTATTGCAGTTGTCACATCATCATATCACCTTGTTAAATCAGGCAGTTTTGCTCAAAGGTGTGAATGATTCTGCGGAAACTTTAACTGAACTCAGTTATCGTCTGTTTGAAGCAAGAGTAATGCCTTATTACTTACACGTTTTGGATAAAGTAAAAGGTGCTCAACATTTTGACTTAAGATCTTCAGAGATAGATCAGATATACAGTGACGTATTAGCAAGTTTACCGGGATACTTAGTCCCTAAACTTGTCAGGGAAATAGCGGGCGAGAAGAATAAGACACCGCTTTTTGGTGCTCAAACATTCGGGGATTAATTACAATGATGGATAATGCATTTTCAGATATTTTCCAAATTCCAACCGTTTTAAAACGAGATAAACTCAGCTTTTGTGAAGCGAACACTAAGAGTTTAAGCGAATGGATTTCGACCCTGCCGCTGATGCAACTTGGTGATACCTCACAAGCTTTATTTGCTGCGTTATTAGAACTGAGTGAACTCGAATGTTCCGAAACCTTGCGATTTGATCTGATTCAGACCATGCACCCTACCATCGAAAATGTTTTGGGCAGTTTAGAAAAAAACTTTTTTAACCAAGGTGTGATTAGCTCAGACCGCAATGAACATATTATTGAATTAGCGATGCTTTTGCGTTGTTATTTAACTGCGATCTATATCAATATTGTGCGCCGAAGTAGTGATCAATTAGAAAATCAAAAGTTTTCTTTCTTCGCACTAAATCAAAAGAAAAATTTACAAACTGCAAGAACCCTTGCAACTTTTCAGTCTTTGCAACAATTAACTCAACTCCTGTATCAACAGCATATGTTGTACAGCGAGCCTGTGGCGGGTCAATGGCTGATTGCGCATCAATTGTATGATGCAGCTGTAACACATAAATATCATCAAACCAACCTCGAACAAGCTCAGACGAAGAAAACAAATTCGTTGAGTAATATTTCTCAGGCTTATGCGCAATTGATTTTGATGGACATTTTCAATACCAATCAAATTCGTCAGTCTGAAATCCAAGCGTTATTTCAATGCAGTTTTGACTGGGCGAACATGGTTCAATTGTTGCCGAAAGAATCAGATGTGACCAAATATGTAGTGGATACCAGTAAGGATCATCCACCAATTTATAACAAGAAACAAAGTTCTGGCTTCAACCCAACTATTTTTATTAGCACGCAAAGCCTACTTGATCATGTCACCGCAACATTAAATAAAAATCCTGAATATATTTCTAAGAATGAAAAGATTTATTTAACTCCAGCTTTAAAATTTCATGTGCAAACCATTCTAGGGACTTCTGCTGAACGCCGTCATGAGCGTTATGAATATTCTGCGCAATTACATATTTGTTTTGGCTTATTGACTGCCCATTTTTATCTTTCTAAAGCCAAGAATTTTGCTGAAACACTGTTGCTCGATCATGGCTATGGTTTACAAAGTGAATCAAAATTTTTATCTACTTGGGATAAAAAAGAATCTACGGGTAACGAAGAATCTTCTATACAACGTTTAAGCCGTGAAAATAAAGCTGTTTATCAGACTGATATTTTAGACATTAGTATCAATGGTTATCGGGTGAAATGGTCTGGTGAAGCACCTAAAAATCTCAGAACGGGTGAATATATTTTAGTCAAAGAAACCTCGCATGGACATTGGCGTGGTGGGGTTGTTCGCTGGATTAAGCAATCCACGGAAAAAAGTTTAGAACTCGGTTTAGAAGTTTTGGCACAAGAAATGTATCCATGCGCGGTTCGTATTCAATCAGATCGTCATGTGAGCAACTATCACCCAGGATTGATCTTAAAAAATCAAAATCTGAATGAAGCCAAAACGACGATCATTTTACCCGGTTCTCAAATTTTTAGAGAACAGCAAGCAGTTCATTTGAGATTAGGCAAAGAAGAAATTAAATTGTATTTATTAACCACACAATTAATTACGCAAAGCTTTGTCCAATTTGAATTTGAACTACTGAACGAGGAAGATCTACCGATTCTTCAGAAGTTCATCGAACAAAGCAATATGGATATTGATAATCAGGATTTATGGGAAGCCTTGAAGTGAGAAACTCTTTACTTTCAAAAAAGTTAAAACGAACTGAAACACGCTTGCTTATTATTGACGATAACCAACTACGTTATAATCAGATTTTAGAACTTTTTGCTCAGCAAGAACACAAAGTTCAAGCGACATTACTAGATGACTTAAAAGCATTTGAAAAACAGTTGCATTTATCATGGGATATGGTCATTTTTGGCAATGCATACGACTTGAAAATAGAACAAACATTAGCCCTGATTCAAGCCTCTGCTCAACCGAACTTACCTGTTTTATTACTCGAACCCAATGAATATAATATTGAACAATATTCAACCTATATTCATAAGGGTGTTTATGACGTTTTAAATCTTAAAGTCCCTGAAAAATTTTATATTCAAATTATTCGTGCATTATCTTACAGCCGCTTAGTTCAAGCTGAACATCGCTTATTAAACGAACTTGAAGCTGCTCAATCGCAAGCACAATCGTTAGCTGCAGAAAGCCATAAAGCGGTTGCGATTTTATCTGAAGGTATTCATCTCAGTGCCAATTCAGAGTATGCGAACCTGTTTGGATTCGATTGTGAAGAAGATTTAATTGGTCTTCCTATTTTAGATGTCTTACAACCCGAAGATTTAAATCAATTTAAGTTGCGTTTTAAAAAGATTTCTCAAGGTCAATTCGAACAAGCTCGTTTTGAACTTCGCACTCAAAATCCAACAGTAAAAAATAAATTATTGGAAGTGGAATTCTTGCCTTCTGGTAGTGAAGATGTAATACAACTCAATATTGAATGTGAATCTTCTGCTCCTGCCAGCTCTGCTTCAACTGTTACGACTTCAGAAAAATCATCGGGCATCGGTGCTGTATTGCAGCAAATTAACCGCCAACTGAGTAACCACCCTGCCAATACCAATGCATTGGTTTTATTTAGTCTCAATCATTGTCCAAATGAAGTCTTCCAAAACGATTGGCGTGGCTCACAAGTTTATTTTTCACAAATTCCTAATTTCATAAAAGAACAGGTGAGCATACCTGTATTTCAGATTGAAACTGGATTATATACAGGTGTGTTACAAGCCGAGTCGCAAGCGGTTTTAAACTCTTTACTGATTGGCTTAAATAGTCTGCAAAAACCACAACTTTTAGTGACTGAAAACCAAACTTTCCCTCTGCAATTAAAATTGGGTTATGCTGAACTCAGCCAACAAATTAGTGATGAATCTTATTTTGAACTCCTTCTGAGCAAAGCCTTTACACGCCCATTACCAACGTTGAACAGTCCAAGAATTGATGCAGAAATTAATCTCACCACTGAACACATTCCTACTGCTGCTGAATTAACTATTTTACAAGATTTGAAACTCAAGCTGGATGCGGGCGATTTACACTTAAAGTATCAGCAACTCTACGACAAGCAAGATCAACATACGCATAGCTATGAAGTTTCTAGCGGATTTATTTTCAATAATCAGTGGCAAAACATAAGTGATTTGAGTGATTTAAAAGATGATCCTGAATTGTCAGTACAATTAGATCGTTGGATTTTGGTAGAAGCATGTAAACAATTGCATAACTTTATTACCCAATATCCGAAAGCCAAACTCATTGTGAATCTCAATCATCATATATTGATTAATGATAAAAAATTACCTGAACTGGTCGCTAAGCTATTAACAATTATTGGAAGTAAGCTTTCTCATCCGCTTATTTTGCAATTCTCTGAACAAGCGCTTCAACAAAACTTATCGCAAGCTCAAACACAAATTGCATTGCTTCGCCAATTCGGTGCTGAAATCTCAATTCGTAACTTCGGTGATTCTTTGTATAGCGATTCGATTCTTAAACAAATTGATACGCAATATCTGAGCTTGCATCCTAAATTATCTAAAATGCTTGATTCAGATAAGCACATGCCTGCTTTGCAAGAAAAGATTTTGCACTATATTGCGCAAAAACCAGTTGAAATTTTATTACCTGATTTGAACGATATGAGCCTCTTTGCAAATGCGTGGAATGTTGAAGCACGTTACTTACAAGGTAATTACTTCCAGAAAAAGCTGGATCGTTTAACTGACGTCCAAGATCAATAAAAGAATCTGTTCACCCCTTCTTTACCAAAGGAGGGGTGAATTAAAAGGCATAAAAAAACGGGCATATCGCCCGTTTTTTGTTTTCTCGATATTAACGTTTGATAGAACGTGACATACCAGAAAAACGTTGTTTGAATTTGTCGATACGACCACCAGTATCCACATTCTTTTGTTTACCAGTATAGAATGGGTGGCAAGCTGAACATACGTCAAGATAAAGAGTTTCTTTACCTAAAGCAGATTTAGTTTCAATCACGTTACCGCATGAACAAGTAGCAACTAGAGTAGTATATTTTGGGTGAATATCGGCGCGCATGGTCGATGCTCCTAATAATAAAGAAAGGCTTAAGCTGTTATCGCAATTGATCACTCTCAAACTGAGGAAAGCAGAGTTTTTTCAAACTCGCAGATCAATACCACAACAGACCATTTCTTTTGACCCACCGAGATCTCTAAGATCAGAGCTAAGTCAACAAGTGGCGAGATTATACGCCAATTAAATAATTTTAGCGAATGGTTATTTAGTGTGTTTCGACCAATAATTCGCAATGACGCCACAGACCATCAGCTGAATTTGGTGGAAAATCATGATCGGTAGAACGATCATCCCAATCGGCTGACCAATGAATAAAATTTGCGCCATCGGCACACCACTCGCTAAAGTCTTTTTAGAACTGCAAAAGAAAATAGTGATTTGATCGGCTCGCTGAAAACCTAACCATTTAGGTAAATTCCATGCGAGCAGCATGACTACCGTTAATAATACTGAGCAAGCCAATGTCAGATAAAACAGCTTTAAACCACTAACTTGATGCCATAATCCTGCAACCACAGCACTACTAAAAGCCCCGTAAACCACCATTAAAATGGAACCCTGATCAAATGCTTTGACTAAACTTGGTAACTTGACCATATAAGGAAAAATATAAGGACGTAGCAATTGTCCTAAAATAAAAGGCACTAATAATAACAATGTGATTTGTAGAATAGATTTGCTTGGGTCGAAACCCTGCTGGCTTTGCCCTAAAATAAAATAACTTACTAAAATTGGTGTAATCAACATACCAATAATATTGGAAAAAGATGCACTACAAACTGCCCCAGCGACATTACCTTTTGCCATAGACGTGAATGCAATGGATGATTGCACTGTTGATGGCAAGAAGCACATGAATAAGAATCCCCAATATAATTGCTGCCCCAACAGTGGTTCTAAAACAGGTTTTGCCAATAAGCCAAGTAAGGGGAAAATGATAAAAGTAAACGCAAAGACTAACAGATGCATTTTCCAGTGCAACATTCCCTCAATCACCGCTTCGCGTGAAAGTTTTGCACCATGCAAAAAAAACAGTATGGCAATGGCCATAGTCGTGAGTAGATTAAAATAGTGTGCGGCTTGACCAGAAATAGGAGAAATGGTTGCAAGTACAACCATCGTAATTAATAGAAAAGTAAAACGATCTAATGCTAGAAATTTCAAAATAATCAGCCCTTTTGAATTAGTTCCACTTTATAACCATCTGGGTCTTCAACAAAAGCAATGACGGTTTGCCCACCTTTCATTGGGCCTGCTTCACGCACGACATTACCGCCACGCGCTTTAATTTCTGCACACGCTTGATAAGCATCTGCAACGCCAATCGCAATGTGACCATAGGCATTGCCTAAGTCGTAGCTCGTCGTGTCCCAATTATGGGTTAATTCAAGCACGGTATTATTTTCTTCATCGCCATAGCCCACAAAAGCCAAAGTGAAACGCCCTTGTTCATAATCACGTTGGCGAAGTAATTTCATCCCGAGCACTTCAGTGTAGAACTTCAAAGATCGTTCTAAATTTCCCACACGTAGCATGGTATGTAACATCCGCATATTTATTTACTCGCCTGTTGAGAATTTTGCTGTTCATGTTTTGCCAAAAGTTTCGCCACCCAAACCACTAAAATTAAAATTGGAATACCAATGATCGTGGTCATGAGAAAGAAGTTAGGATAACCAATATTGCTGACAATCGTGCCTGAATATCCGCCCAATAATTTAGGCGTTAGAGTCATTAATGAACTGAAAATTGCATATTGCACTGCAGTAAATGAGACACTGGTGAGGCTGGATAAAAAGGCAATGAACGCGGCTCCTGCTAAACCAGACGCCAAATTATCGACGATAATGGCGAAATATAACCATAAAGAACTATAGTTTTTGATCACTTTACCAGAGAGTTCAACCGTACCCTTTTGGCTTGGATCAATCGCAGCAAGCGGTTGAATATCAATATCTAAACCATTTTCAGCATGCGAAGCCGTGTCTAAACGATACTGATGCGCTGCCAACAATTCAGTCGCCTTAGTATCTTTAAACTGTGCTAAAGCCGTGATGGTTTTAGTTGCTGAGCTTTGTAAAATTTTGGCATCGATTACGCCGCTAAACATCCCGTTTGGATCAACCTTTGCCACAAACTCCTGACCATCTAATTTAAGAATTACAGGTCGTTCAGCATCTAATTCTTCTGCTTTCACCCCAACCAATTGTCCTTTAATCACCAAACTTTGCTTGAGTTCTTTTGGTGATAATTGATTATCGCTACTCATTGGGAGTATTTGAATCTGAGGCTGATTCGTCTTAATTATGTAAGGTAATTCTAGATGAATTTTACTTTCGTTTTGATTTTGATATTGCGCACTCACCTGCACCGTTTTCGCTTCCAGTAATGCTTGATTTGGCACTTGAATTTTCCAATATCCGGCTTCATCTGTCTGCGCTTGATAATGCTGATTGCCGACTTGAACTTCGACCTGATCTAGCGGCTTGCCTGATTTAATTAAACCGATAAAAATTAAATTAGTAGAACTTGCCAATACTGCACCTACAAACATTAATTTCATAATGTTCATGCGTTGTGCTAATAACCCACCCAAAAAGCCACCGAGCAAACTAAATAACACACCATAAATTTTAACAGCTTCGGCAATTTGCTCTTTACTAAAATTTAGGTCTTGATAAAACACATTGGAAATAACCCCTGCAATAATGTCAGAGATACGATAAAAACCAATCAGTAACAACAAGACCAGTGCGAGCTTTAAGCCATAACGTTTAAAGAAATCAAGAACTGGCGCAACCCATGTATCTTTCGCCATCTGTTGATTCACAACGCCTAATTTGACTAAACCAAAACCAATCAATAAGGCAGTTGCGGTTGCAGTTAAAAACCGCAGAGCTTCTAAACCAAATAAAGCTGCAGTATCTTTGATTTCAATATTTTTAATGATCGTTTCAGTTACATTTCCAGAATAAATATACGTCGCTACGAACGTTGCCACCGCGATAAAAAACACCAAAACTAAGCGGTAATAATCGGTTTTTTTATACTGTTTATAAACACGATTAACCTGAGGTTCACGAATGCATAAGGTCGTGACAATCCCCACTGCCATGACTGCTGCCATGGTTAAATAGGTATATTTCCAAGCCTCATAAATATAGTTGCCTTTGGCAGTACCCAAATAAGCCGCTAAGAATAACGCGCCTGCACCTGCAACAATCATCCCAATGCGATAGCCTGCGTTATAGGTGGAGGCAAGCACCGTTTGCATTTCACGTTCAGCCAATTCGATGCGATAAGCATCTATCACAATATCTTGCGTTGCAGCCGAAAAGCCCAACAAGACCGCACCTGCCGCCATTTGAATCAAATAGCTTTGCCCAAGTGAAGGGTCTGAAAATGCCATAATGCAAATTGCACAAACAATTAAGCATTGCGCAATCAACAACCAAGCACGGCGACGACCTAAACTTTTGGTTAAAAATGGTACAGGCAATTCATCAATCAATGGTGCCCATACAAATTTAAAAGAATAGCCTAATGCCGCCCAGCTAAAAAAAGTCACTGCACTTTTATCAATCCCCGCCTCACCTAACCACAACGATAAGCTCGAAAAAATCAATAAAATCGGAATCCCTGCCGAGAAGCCTAAAAACAACATAATTAACGCACGGCGATCCCAAAATGCTTTAAATGCAGATGCCCAACTCGAGGCTTGTGTAGTCATTGCTTATTATTTTCCATGAGGATGCTTGAATGCTCCTATTCAATCGTTTCTTGCCATTGCTTGCAAGTTGCTTTGTGAAACTATTCTTTTGTTTTGCCAATAAAAAACACAAGTTCGCTTGATCTTTAGACCTAAAACCTTATACCTTAAATAACTTAATTTCGTTTTATTTGTTGGATAGCAACAGTGACCCAAAAACTCGATCAAATGACTACAAGCACTTTATCATTAATGCCAACAAACACGATTACAGCTAAAATTAATGCCTTCCCAAATGCCTTTGAACGACCAGAAATACAGCCGACATTAATAAAAACCGCTTTACCAGCCGATAAACTGACGCATATCCCTAATTTAGGAAAAATTCCAAGTTCGACACGTCGTATAAAACCACTAAATAACTTTTTAGGGCAAGACCGTGCGCGTGCTTCAGTAGAAGCTGGTATTGCCTTGCCTTACTCTGGCTATAATATTTTTGCAGTTGGCACTGCAGGTTTAGGTAAACGTACCATGATTAAGCGTTTACTCCAGCAACACGCCAAAACCATGCCAACGCCAAACGACTGGGTCTATGTCAATAATTTCAAAAACCCACGCCAACCGATTGCGCTACGCTTCCCTGCTGGGCATGGCACAAAGTTTCAAGTTGCACTTCAACAAGCATGGCAAATTATTTTAAAGCAATTAGAACGCCGCTTCGGAGCTGAAACCTATCACAACCGCATCGAACGAATTCGTGCAGAAACAGGCGATGTACAACAACAAGCATTAGTTGAACTCACCAAAGAAGGCGAAGCACTGGATTTAAAGTTAATTTCGCGCAATGACAAACATATTTTCATTCCAATGCTGCTGCAAAATGACGAATATCACGAACTTACACAACAAGATTTGAATGCCCTAGACAGCAAACAACGCGCTGAAATTACGTCCAGTTTACGTTATATGGAAAAGAAATTAGAACGGCTCGGAATGCATTTAGGCGATTTAGAAGATGATGCACGGAATCAAGTTTCCGCTTTAAATCGTGATATTGCGACTCAGGTGGTGACGCCACGAGTTGATTTAATTTTAAATAAAAATAAAGACGTCAAAGGATTAGACCTTTATCTGAAACACTATGCAGAAGATATTATTGATAATGTCGAACTGATTTTAGAACAAGAGGAAGATGATTTTACCCCAGCTTTATTCAACCGAGTTCCATCGCGTTATCAAGCCAATGTCATTATTTCCAATAAGCCAAATACTGGCGCACCTGTTATTTTTGAAGACTTCCCAACGCATTACAATTTATTGGGCCACGTTGAACAACTCACGCATAACGGCACAATTACCACAGATTTTACCTTAATCCGCCCAGGTTCATTGCATAAAGCCAATGGCGGTTTTTTAATGCTGGAAGCTGAGCAGTTACTCGAACAACCTTATGCATGGCAAGGTTTAAAGCGTGCATTAAAATCGGGACAGCTGAAACTTTCCTCTTTGGAACACATGCTTACGCTCACGGGCAGTATTTCAATTGAACCCGCGGCAGTTCCTTTAGACATTAAAGTGGTTTTATTGGCAGAACCTGAAATTTATTATGAAATTTTGGAAGTTGAACCAGAGCTTGGCAGCGTCTTTAAAATTCGAGCAGACTTTACTGATACATTACAACGTAATGACAGTAATGAACAAGCCTATATGCAGTTGATTGCCGATTACGTACAAGCCGATAAATTGCTGCCATTTGATCGCTCTGCACTTGCAGCTTTACTGACTGATTCTAGCCGTCAAGCGGAAGATCAAAGTTCCCTTTCCTTACATGCCTCGACACTGGGTGATTTGATTCGTGAAGCACATCATCATGCGTTTAAAGCTGATGATAAAATTGTCACCGATCAACACGTCAATCAAGCCTTACAACATCGTCAGTATCGCTTAGGCTATTTACGTGAGTTGTATTGGCAAGATTTGTCGCGTGGTACACAACTCATCGAGACTGCAGGTCATCGTTTAGGGCAAATTAATGCATTGTCCGTGATTCACTATGCCGATGTTGAATTCGGCTTACCTTCTCGCCTTACCGCATCGGTGTATCAAGGTGGCGGTGATATTTTAGATATTGAACGTAGCGTCGAGTTGGGCGGTTCATTACATGCCAAAGGCGTATTGCTCATGTCTAGCTTTCTCAAAGCGCATTTTGGTCGCGAACAAATACTACATTTTTCTGCAGCTCTTGCGTTTGAACAAAGTTATGGTCAAGTGGATGGCGATAGTGCCACGGTTGCCGAGTTATCTGCTTTGATTTCTGCAATCTGCCAAATTCCAATTGATCAGTCATGGGCAATTACAGGTTCAATGAACCAACTCGGTCAAGTGCAACCAATTGGAGGCGTGAATGCCAAGATTGAAGGCTTCTTCGATGCATGTAAGTTGCAAGGTTTCACGGGAAAACAAGGCGTGATCATACCGCGTCAAAATATGCAGCATTTGATGCTGCGCCAAGAAGTTATTGACTCAGTAGAAGCTGGAAACTTCCATGTCCATGCCATCGACACCATTGATCAAGCTTTAGAAATTTTGATGGCACGTCCTGTCGGAACTTTAGATAAAAAAGGTCG
>JAVXBC010000043.1:0-18734 GCA_036660195.1 Acinetobacter sp. | reverse complement strand
TTGCACCATGATGTTGTTGCTGAAGTTCTCGTTACTATCGTATCTGAGTAATTTTTGCAAAAAAAAGAGCATGTTTTACATGCTCTTTTTTTTATGTCTTTCATATCGTAAATTTAGTTATTCAAACTGTTTAGATACTGCAAAACAAGATCAAATATATTCAGTCCAGCTTACTTTAGGAATTATTGGCTAACTCGGCAAATACCTCTTCTGCTGCCCTAAACGCTTCCTGTGTCGCAGGTGCGCCGCAATAAAGTACACTATGTAATAAAGTTTCCTGAATTTCTTCAACCGTACAACCATTATTGATCGCACCACGAATATGCCCCTTTAATTCCTTTGGGCTTTTTAGCGCCGTCAACATCGCAAGGGTAATCAAAGAACGGTACTTTCTCGGTATAACACCACGCTGCCATGTCGAACCCCAAGCATGTTCATTAATCCAATCCTGTAATGGTCGATTAAAATCAGTGGTGTTATTTTGTGCCCTTTGAACAAATTCTGCACCCATCACCTCCGTTCTGACTTTTAATCCATTTTTATAATCTTCTGCTGACATAAGGTACTCCTAAAAAGTGAATAAAATGGTCATTAAACAAATGTGTTGTAGCATTTATTGGCAATAATTTTAGCGAATGAACAATGTTACTGCATGAATATTTAACAAAAAATCCCGCAAAAAAACTTCTATAAATCATGCTCTTTATGGTCGTTGTACCGCATTAACGCAAAAATCTGCAATTTGCTGAACAAAATGATCAATATAAGCTTGATCGAACACCACATTATGCGATGGGTTTAACGGTTCAATCACCACAAATGTCATCGCTCCAACTACGCCCAAAGCGGCGATATTTATATCTTCAAATGTAAAAGTACCGTTGTTTTTTCCTTCCGCCAATACTTCCTGAATAGTCTGTTTAATGAGTTGTTTACTTTCGAAACGTGCATGCTCCATTTCAGAATCTACAGGCTCAAAGATAAGTGAATAAGCCAATTGTGGACTATGCATGGCACGTTTCACAAAGGTTGCTACAGATTTTTCTAATTTCTGTTTGGGTGATATATCCATCTTCGCAATTTGATTTAAAATTTCGACTTCATGCCGAATAGCCGCCGATAACACTTCGATCAGAATCTTATTTTTACTTTCAAAATATCGATACACCAACCCTGTGGAAACACCCGCACGTTCCGCAATGGCTTGTACTGATGCTTCTTTAAAGCCACCTTGGGCAATCAGTTCACGTGCAGAATGCAAAATCGACTGACGATTGAGCTGCATCCTTTCCTGCATTAATGATGATCTCTTATACATCTATTTTAATCTCAACCAGATAAGTGAATTATAAATCATTTTATGAATCATGATTCACTTTTTTATATTTCCAATGTATCTTGTCTACTTAATATAACGACAATGCCTGTTTGAATGACAGTAAATATAACCATAGGATGGATAAATTAATGAATTTACAAAGCTTAGATTTTGGTTTGGATGAAACCCTCATCGCACTTCGTGATTCAGTTGCTGCATTCTGTGCCAAAGAAATCGCCCCGATTACACAACAGGTCGATCGTGATAACGAATTCCCTGCTGCGCTCTGGAAAAAATTTGGCGATATGGGCTTACTTGGTTTGACCGTCAGCGAAGAATACGGCGGTACTAATCTTGGTTATTTGGCGCACATTATTGTGATGCAAGAAATCTCCCGTGCTTCGGCAGCAATTGGCTTGTCTTACGGTGCGCATTCTAACCTCTGCGTTAATCAAATAAATCGAAATGGTACTGAAGAACAAAAGCAACGCTATTTACCTCAACTGATTTCTGGTGAATATGTTGGCGCATTGGCGATGTCCGAACCCAATGCAGGGTCTGATGTCGTCAGCATGAAGCTGAAAGCTGAAGATAAAGGCGATCATTACGTATTGAATGGTTCAAAAATGTGGATTACCAATGGTGGGGATGCCGATGTATTGGTGGTCTATGCCAAAACTGATTTACAAGCAGGTGCGAAAGGTATGACTGCCTTTATCGTTGAAAAAACCATGTCAGGTTTTAGTCATGGTAACCACTTGGATAAATTGGGCATGCGTGGCTCAAACACTTATCCTCTGTTTTTTGACAATGTTGCAGTGCCAAAAGAAAATGTTTTAGGCGGCGTGGGCAATGGCACCAAAGTACTGATGAGTGGTTTGGACTATGAACGTGCCGTCCTTAGTGCTGGCCCTTTGGGCATTATGGATGCCTGCATGGACACGGTCATTCCTTATCTTCACGACCGCAAACAGTTCGGTCAGGCTTTAGGTGAGTTCCAGTTGATGCAAGGCAAAGTAGCCGATATGTATTCAACATGGTTGGCATGTAAAGCATTGGTCTATGCTGTCGGTGCAGCATGTGACAAAGGCAATCACAATCGCAGTTTACGCAAAGATGCGGCGAGTGCCATTTTATATGCGGCTGAAAAAGCCACGTGGATGGCAGGTGAAACCATCCAAACTTTAGGTGGTAATGGTTATATCAATGAATTTCCCGCAGGGCGTTTATGGCGTGATGCCAAGCTATATGAAATCGGTGCAGGTACATCGGAAATTCGCCGTATGTTGATTGGTCGTGAGTTATTTAACGAAACTGCCTAAAAATGAACTGCGTGAAGAACTGAGGATGTGCGGCATGAACCAATTACAAAGTAAAATTAATATTCGCAGCGAAGACTTTAAAAACAACCAAATTGCAATGCAAATACTTGTGGATGATCTAAAGCAAAAAGTGCAAAAAATTAGTTTGGGCGGTGGAGAAGCTGCACGTCAGAAACATCTGGAGCGCGGTAAATTACTTCCGAGAGAACGCATTGATCACTTGATCGATACAGGTACAGCATTTATTGAAATTGGTCAGTTAGCCGCGTATCAAGTCTATCAAGATGATGTCCCTGCTGCGGGCGTTGTGGCAGGTGTCGGGCAAGTCAATGGGGTAAGCTGCATGATCGTTGCCAATGATGCGACGGTGAAAGGTGGCACATATTACCCTTTGACCGTAAAAAAGCATTTGCGCGCGCAGGAAATTGCCGAACAAAATCACCTGCCCTGTATTTACTTGGTCGATTCGGGTGGTGCGTACCTTCCCTTACAACATGAAGTTTTCCCTGATCGAGATCACTTTGGGCGTATTTTTTACAATCAAGCACGTATGTCGAGCATGGGCATTGCACAAATCGCAGTGGTCATGGGAAGTTGTACAGCTGGTGGTGCATATGTGCCTGCGATGTCAGATGAAACCATTATTGTGCGTAACCAAGCCACGATTTTCCTCGCTGGCCCACCGTTAGTCAAAGCCGCAACGGGTGAAGTTGTGAGTAGCGAAGAACTCGGTGGCGGTGATGTGCATACTCGGTTATCTGGTGTCGCAGATCATTTAGCTGAAAACGATGAGCATGCCCTCGCAATCGCACGCAACATTGTCGCGAATCTGAATAAAAAAACCAATTTAGCGCCTGAAAATATCGAAGCGCCTGTGTTTGATGCGGCTGAATTGTACGGGATTGTGCCACCAGATACTCGTAAACCCTTTGATGTCCGTGAAGTGATTGCCCGTATTGTTGATGGTTCACGTTTCGATGAGTTTAAAGCACGCTTCGGTACAACCTTAGTCACGGGCTTTGCCAAACTCTATGGTATGCCTGTTGGTATCATTGCCAATAACGGTATTTTATTCTCTGAATCATCCCAAAAAGGTGCACATTTTATTGAGCTATGCACCCAACGCAATATTCCGCTGCTATTTATTCAGAACATCACTGGATTTATGGTGGGTCGTCAATACGAAAACGAAGGTATCGCTAAAAACGGCGCGAAGTTGGTCATGGCAGTCGCAACTGCGAATGTCCCTAAACTCACGCTTGTCATTGGTGGGTCATTTGGTGCGGGCAATTACGGCATGTGTGGTCGTGCATATTCGCCCCGTTTTATGTGGACATGGCCAAATGCCCGTATTTCTGTGATGGGTGGCGAGCAAGCCTCGAGCGTACTCTCCACTTTAAAACGTGATCAAATCGAGAAGAAAGGTGGTACGTGGTCGACTGATGAGGAAGAACAATTCAAGCAACCGATACGTGAACAATATGAATTGCATGGGCATTCTTATTACGCCTCTGCACGCCTTTGGGATGATGGTGTGATTGATCCTGCGCAGTCACGTCATGTACTTGGCTTAAGTTTAGCCGCTGCGATGACTGCCCCTATTCTACCGACCAAGTTCGGCGTGTTCCGCATGTAAGAGGCAAGAAAAATGACCACTCAATATTTACAGCTCGAACTCCAAAATCAAGTCGCAACCGTATGGATTAACCGTCCTGAGCTACATAATGCTTTTAATTCACAAGTGATTGAAGAGCTAGATGAGTGCTTTCAGCACTTAAATACCCTTGAAGATATCCGCGTGGTTATCCTCGCAGGACGGGGTAAAAGCTTTTCTGCGGGCGCAGACCTGCATTGGATGAAGCAAGCAGCAGAGTCATCGCAAGCAGACAATGAAGCGGATGCATTGAAGCTCGCAAAAATGCTGCAAAGCTTAGCCACCTTAAAACAACCGACAATTGCTCGTGTACATGGCATCGCCTTTGGTGGTGGTATGGGTTTGGCGTCTGCTTGTGATATTTGTGTCGCAAGTCAAGATGCTAAATTTGCTACATCAGAAGTTCGCTTAGGTCTTGCGCCTTCGACGATTAGTCCGTATGTGGTCCGTGCCATCGGTGCACGACAAGCATCCCGCTATTTTCTCACGGCTGAAAGAATCAGTGCAGAACAAGCACAGCAGCTTGGTTTGGTGCATGAAGTGACCAGTGTAGAAAATCTGGATCACAAAATTGATGAAATCGTGCAAGCACTCTTGCTCGGTGGGCCAGCAGCACAACATGCATCAAAACAACTGATTCAAATGGTCAGCCATCAATTAGTGACGGAAGATTTACTATTACAAACCGCGCAACATATTGCACATGTGCGCCAAGGCACAGAAGCCAAAGCAGGCTTAACAGCATTTTTAAATAAACAAAGCCCTGTTTGGATAAAAACCACGGCGTAAATACCAATGGAATTGCACTATGTTTGAAAAGATTTTAATTGCCAACCGTGGTGAAATTGCCTGCCGAGTGATTCGTACTGCAAAAAAATTAGGTATCGCCACTGTTGCAGTATATTCCGATGCCGATGCGCAATCCCAACATGTCAAATTGGCGGATGAAGCGATTTATATTGGTGAATCACCTGCTGCACAAAGTTACTTGGTGATTGAGCGAATTATTCAGGCTGCTAAAATCACTGGGACTCAAGCCATTCATCCAGGCTACGGATTCCTATCTGAAAATGACCAGTTTGCGCTTGAGTGCCAAAAGAATGACATCGTTTTTATTGGCCCGCCCGTGCAGGCAATTTTGTCAATGGGACTTAAAGCCACATCAAAACAATTGATGGAAAAAGCAGGTGTGCCATTAACCCCTGGTTATCACGGTAACAATCAAGATGCGACGTTCTTGCAACAACAAGCAGATCATATTGGCTATCCCATATTGATTAAAGCCAGTGCAGGTGGTGGTGGTAAAGGTATGCGTTTGGTGGAACGAAGCGAAGATTTTGCAAGTTTATTGGCATCTTGCAAAAGTGAAGCTCGTTCAAGTTTTGGTAACGAAGATGTATTGATTGAACGCTATGTGGTGCAACCTCGACATATCGAAGTGCAAGTATTCGGTGATACTCATGGCAACTACGTACATCTATTTGAGCGCGATTGTTCTGTACAACGCCGCCATCAAAAAGTTCTTGAAGAAGCGCCTGCGCCAAAGATGCCTGAACACAAACTCGCCGCTATGCGCCAAGCTGCGATTGATGCAGCACGTGCAGTTGACTATGTTGGTGCAGGCACGGTCGAGTTTATTGTCGAGCAAGACGGCACTGCTTATTTTATGGAAATGAACACCCGACTCCAAGTCGAACATCCTGTGACAGAAATGATCACTGGACAAGACTTAGTCGAGTGGCAATTCCGCGTTGCATTTGGTGAGCCATTGCCAAAACAACAACATGAATTACACATTCACGGTCATGCCTTGGAAGCACGTATCTACGCTGAAGAACCTGAAAAAGGCTTCTTACCTGCGATTGGTCAAATCAGCTACCTACATTATCCTGAACAAAATGCCGCCATGCGGATCGACAGCGGTATTGTCGAAGGTGATGAAATTAGCACTTATTATGATCCGATGATTGCCAAACTGATCGTGTGGGGCAAAAATCGAGAAGCTGCACTCACCCAAATGCACCATGCTTTAACTCAATTTCACGTAGATGGTGTGGGCAATAATATTGCCTTTTTAGATCGTTTAGTCCGTTGTGCATCATTCAAAAATGCAGATTTAGACACCAATCTCATCCAACGCGAAGAAGATTTTTTACTGAAAAAAATTCCAGAAATTAAATATGAAATAAAAATTGCAGTGGCTTTAATCGATGTGCTGTGTCGTAGCAAACAAAACAAAGTGGCGAATAATACGGTCTGGCACTCAGAACCCTTTTGGCGTTTAAATCAACAATGCGTGCATGTGGTGCAATTACAATATGATTCGCAGAACAACAATCCACAACCGATCAAGGTTGAGTTACAGCGCAGCAATATAGGCTTTACGACGCTTTTTGATGAGCAAATACTGCATGTAAACGGTCATTTGTTGGATGCCCACACCCTGCAACTCGATATCGCGGGTCAGCAACAAAAAGTTTCTTTTAACCAAAATATAAACGGCATTACCCTCTTTCAAAATGGGCAAAGCTATCATTTTTCATATATTCAAGCCAATTTTAGCAGTAATGATCAAGGCGATACTCAAAACCATTTAATCGCACCAATGCCCGGTGTCATCACGCAAGTATTTGTGGCTGCCAATCAACAGGTCAAGAAAGACCAATTGCTGATGACACTGGAAGCAATGAAGATTGAATATCCGATTCGTGCGCCTGTAGATGGTGTGATTAGCAGTGCTTATTTTCAGGTCGGCGATCAAGTCAAAGCGGGTGATGAATTGGTCGAATTTGAAGCTTTGCTGGAGCAGGATGCATGAGTGAATTTGTCAAAATTGTCGAAGTTGGACCTCGTGACGGTTTGCAGAATGAGAAAACACCGCTCACCCTTGCCGATCGTAAAAATCTGATTTGGGACTTAATGCAAACAGGTTTACAACATATCGAAGTCGGTGCCTGTGTTTCGGCAAAATGGGTGCCGCAAATGGCCGATAGCGATGTGTTGTTTGCGAGCCTACCGCAGGATTCAAACATCCAATTTAGTTTGCTTACCCCGAATTTAAAAGGTTTAGAGACTGCGCGACGGGTGGGTTGTAAAGAAGTTGCGATTTTTACTGCTGCATCTGAAAGTTTTACCCGAAAAAACATCAACTGTTCAATCGACGAAAGTTTTGAAAAGTTTGAAGATGTTATGCGCGAAGCCAAAGCCCATCAGATTAAAGTGCGTGGCTACGTATCTTGTATGGTGGACTGTCCCTATGAAGGTGCGATTGATCCACCGCAAGTTGTAAAAGTCACAAAGCGCCTACTTGATATGGGCTGCTACGAAGTTTCTTTGGGTGAAACCATTGGTACAGCCACACCAGACCGCATCAAAAAAGTATGGGATGCTTGCTTCGCCGAAATAGATAAGCATCTTTTGGCAGGACATTTTCATAATACCTACGGCATGGCAATCGCCAATATTTATCAATCGCTAGTGCAAGGCATTCGCGTGTTTGATTCATCTATCGCAGGTTTAGGTGGTTGCCCTTATGCCAAAGGTGCATCAGGAAATGTGTCCACTGAGGATCTGTATTATTTACTCTCAAAAATGGGCTTTGAAACAGGGATTCAACTGGATGCTTTGATGCAAGCGAGCCGTAATATTAGCCACGTATTACAGCGCAATAATCCATCGAATTATGCCAATGCATATTGGCAAACAAACAATCCTTAATCCCTCGCATTGCTGATTGTGGCATAACAAACAACACGGCAGATAAAGCGACAAATGAAATGCTGTCCAATAACTAAAATAGAGATGAAAAATGTCGAATAAGGTTTTTGAAAGTGCTCAAGCAGCATTAACGGATGTCGTTAAAAATGGACAGACTTTAGCAGTCGGTGGTTTTGGTTTATGCGGAATTCCAGAAGCGCTGATTGCCGCGCTGAAAGATACGGGCGTCTCCCAACTCACCTGTATATCAAACAATGCAGGTGTCGATGGCTTTGGTTTAGGACTGTTACTTGAAACCAAACAAATTAAAAAAATGATTTCCTCTTATGTCGGTGAAAATAAAGAATTTGAACGTCAATTTTTAAATGGTGAATTGGAAGTCGAACTAACGCCACAAGGCACTTTAGCCGAAAAATTACGAGCTGGCGGCGCAGGCATTCCTGCTTTTTATACTGCAACAGGTGTCGGTACAGTCATTGCCGAAGGCAAAGATGTACGTGAATTTAACGGTAAAACCTATATTTTAGAAGAATCCCTAACCGCAGATATTGCGCTGATCAAAGCATTCAAAGCGGATACAGCAGGCAATTTAATTTTCCGAAAAACTGCACAAAACTTTAATCCAGTATGTGCAATGGCTGGAAAAATCACCATTGCCGAAGTCGAAGAAATTGTTGAAGTAGGTGCATTAGACCCAGATCAAATACATTTACCGGGTATTTATGTGAATCGGATTGTGTTGAACGCACAGCCAGAAAAACGTATTGAACAAATGACTTTAAAGACAGAGGCATAAGCAAATGGCTTGGACACGCAATCAAATGGCGCAACGCGCAGCACAAGAATTAGAAGATGGCTTTTATGTCAATTTAGGCATCGGTTTACCCACTTTAGTAGCGAACTATATTCCAGAAAACATTGATGTTTGGCTACAGTCTGAAAATGGCTTACTTGGCATTGCCGAGTTTCCAACCGCAGCGACAGTAGACGCCGACTTGATCAATGCAGGTAAACAAACCGTAACGGCACGTCAAGGCGCTGCATTTTTTTCCAGTGCCGAATCGTTTGCCATGATTCGAGGTGGGCATGTCAATATTGCAATCTTAGGCGCAATGGAGGTGTCGGAACAAGGCGATTTAGCCAACTGGATGATTCCAGGCAAAAAAGTCAAAGGCATGGGCGGTGCTATGGACTTGGTTGCAGGCGTGCAAAAAGTCGTCGTGCTAATGGAGCACTGCGCCAAAGATGGTACGCCTAAAATTGTGCCACAATGCAGCTTACCACTAACAGGAAAAGCCGTCGTCAATCGTATCATTACCGATTTAGGCGTACTCGATATTACGGCACAAGGCGTGAAACTTGTGGAATTAGCACCTGATGTCAGTTTTGATGACATTCAAAAAGTCACGGGTGTACGTTTAGAAAAATAGGCGAACACATTAATTTCCGTTTGATACAAATGCGTGTCCCGTTCTAAATCTGCAAGACACGCCACATCTTTATCAATTAACTTTTCCTGTTCACTGCCTTTTGGATTAAGATAGTCTTTCGTTTAAGGTTCCATCTTTTTATTAGGTCTTGTTATGTCACAGGCAAATGCCAATTTTGCAAAAAACACAGCACAAACAGAAAGCAAAAGTGACTCAGGTCAACTCAAAGAGTTTCGCACCCCGCCACATAATTTATCAATTGAACAAGCTGTTTTAGCCGCTTTGATGACCGTAGCAGAATCGTTTGAACAAGTTGGTGATTTACTCAAAGAAAATGATTTTTATGCAACACGGCATAAATATATTTACCGTGCAATTGAGAAATTGGCACAGGAAAACTCACCTTATGATGCTGTTTTAGTCAATGACTGGTTACTCAAACAGAACCTGTTGGATGCAATTGGCGGCGAAGAATATTTGATGCAATTAATGGCGGATTCCCCGTCTAGCTTCTATAACCTAGAAACTTATGCCAGTAAAATTAAAGAATTCTCGACCCTCCGTAGCATGATCAAAGTCAGCAGTGACATTTTGCAAAATGCCTATGACACCAAAGGTCGTCCAGTTAGCGAAATTTTAGATCTGGCTGAAACACAAATTTTCTCCTTAGCTGAACAGCACAATAATAATAAAAAAGATGCTGGGCCAAAATCCATTAGTTCTGTCACGGCTGATGTGATTACCAAACTCGATGAACTTTCAAAGTTAGAAGGCAACATCACTGGATTAACCACAGGATTTTTAGAACTCGATAATAAAACCTCTGGGATGCAAGCAGGTGATTTAATTATTGTCGCTGCACGTCCGTCGATGGGTAAAACTACGTTTGCCATGAATTTGGTAGAAAGTGTTTTACAATACAATCGCTTGCCTGCTTTGGTGTTCTCGATGGAAATGCCAGCAGATTCGATTGCGATGCGTTTGATTTCTGCTATGGGTAAAGTCCATCAAGGTCATTTACGTTCAGGAAATTTAGATGCTGATGAATGGACAAAAGTCACAGGGACTATCCTTCAATTACAGCAAATGCATTTGTATATTGATGATTCCTCTGCCCTTCCACCAACTGAATTACGCGCGCGCGCGCGGCGTATTGCCAAAATGCACGATGGCAAACTTGGTTGCATCATGGTCGATTACTTACAGTTAATGAAAGTGCCGGGTATGGGCGACAACCGTGTGGGCGAGATTTCTGAAATTTCTCGAAGCTTGAAAGCCTTAGCCAAAGAAATGATGTGCCCTGTGATTGCCTTATCTCAGCTTAACCGTTCCCTCGAGAACCGTCCAAACAAACGCCCTGTGATGTCTGACTTACGTGAATCGGGCGCAATCGAGCAGGATGCCGACTTGATCATGTTTATTTATCGTGATGAAGTTTATAACAAAGAATCTAAAGAAGCAGGCACAGCCGAAATTATCATCGGAAAGCAGCGTAATGGCCCAATTGGTGCGGTTCGTTTGGCATTTGAGGGGCAATACACCCGATTTAGTAATCTTTCGCCTGAATATTACAGCCAATATGATGATGGTGAATAATCTTTAAACGAGCTGCAAATTACCTTTATTTTAAAGTCGACCCAAAGGAGACCTCAGGGTGCGCCAAACAACTGTTTATATTGATCGCGCTGCGCTGCAATATAATTTAAACCGTGTTAAACAACTTGCTCCACACTCAAAAATTGTCAGCATGGTTAAGGCCAATGCTTATGGACACGGAGTTAAAGACTGTTTAGCCGCTTTAAATAACACAGATGCGTTTGGGGTCGCATGCTTAGAAGAAGCCTTAGAAATTCGACAACTCGGATACCAACAGCCGATTACTTTGGTAGAAGGTGTCTTTTCTCAAGATGAAATGGCTCAAGTCCTTGCGCATAAATTGGAATGTGTAGTACACCATGCACAACAAGTTGAATGGTTAATTACCTACAAAGATCAATACAATCGCTTAGGACTGAAAGTTTGGGTCAAACTGAATAGCGGTATGAACCGATTAGGTTTCAAGAAATCTGAAATTATTGACGTGATTCAACGTTTAAAAACAGAAGGTTTCACTTGTGTTCTTACCATGCATTTTGCCAATGCCGATTCTGATCATCCGCTAAATGAACAACAAAAAAATCAATTTCTAGACCTTAAACACGCTTGTGAGCCAATTCTCGCCTCTTGTTGTAACTCTGCGGCAATTTATCAATTCCCCGAATTGCATTTTAACTTTGTTCGCCCTGGCATCATGCTTTATGGTGCAACGCCCTTTGCTGATAAAAATATCCATGAGCTTGATCTCAAACCTGTGATGACTTTAAGTGCAGAAATCATTGCGCTGAATGACATTCAACAAGGCGAGATGGTCGGTTATGGTTCTACATTTGTCGCGACACAAAATATGCAGATTGCCATTGTGTCGATTGGTTATGGAGATGGCTATCCACGTGCTTATCTCAAACCAAACTTTGCTGCAATTGATCAACAACTGGTTCCCGTCATTGGACGAGTCAGTATGGATATGATCGCGATTGATGTGACTAATATTACTGCGAAGATTGGCGCCCAAGTAGAACTGTGGGGTAAACACCGTTTAGTTGATAACGTTGCAACTGCAAATGGCACAATCGGTTATGAATTATTGTGTCGATTGAGCAATAGGCCTAAACGTAAATTGCTATAAATCATAATCGGCAGTTGGTTTCGGTAACTCTTGCAATCCACGGCGCAAAGTGTCCGACCACTGCTTACTTATTTGGGTAAAATACGGATCATTTTCGTTGATGCGTTTACCCATCGGGCTTTTAAAACTGTCTTTGTGATAAACCAGTGCATCGAGTGGTAAACCCACAGAAACATTAGAACGCAAGGTAGAATCGAAGGAAATTAGAGCGCAACGTAACGCCTCGGCTAAGGGCATAGCATAATACAAAGCACGGTCTAAAATTGGTTTCCCATATTTACTTTCACCAATTTGAAAATACGGTGTATCGGTGGTCGCACAAATAAAATTTCCTTGCGGGTAAACATTATATAACTGCATTTCCTCACCGAGTATTTGCCCACTTACCAAAATCGTGCAGGAGTAACTCATTTGTTCGTGCGTATCAGTGGTAATATCTTCTAAAACTTTACGTAAAGTTTTGCCGACTAATTCTGCCACCTCAAACATCGTATTTACGGTATACAAATTCGGTTCTTGATGTAACGTCATCGCATTTTGCAGATGCCCCAAAACAGCTTGCGTGGTTGCTAAATTCCCTGCTGTTTGAAGTGCAATAAACCGCTCGTCTGCTACGCCAAAGGTGTGCATTTTACGAAACACAGAAATATGATCGACCCCGGCATTCGTTCGGGTATCGCTAATCAGCACCAAACCTTGTTCGAGTCTTAATCCACAACAATACGTCATTTTTTTCTCTTTAAGTTCAACATGCCAATACTTGCACCGTTGAGATCATACTTTCAACGCCACCCTGTTCACGAATTCCTCTTACAGGCGCAACATCCAAATAATCACGTCCAATTGCCACATAAATATGATTTTGTGGCGCAAAGATTTGATTGCTCACATCAAAACAATACCATTCATTTTCAATAAATACTTCTGCCCAAGCGTGACTGGCGAGATGCGGCTGATTTTGATCATATAAATAACCTGACACATAGCGTGCTGGTAATTGCAAAGCTCGACACATGGCAATCAATACATGTGCATGATCTTGGCAAACGCCTTCCCTCGCATAAAAGGCATCAATCGCGGAGGTTGTGACCGACGTGGTATAAGGCCGATAAGCGATATGCTGTAAAATACGCTCAGCCAACTGAATCAGTTCATATCTATTCTTAATTCTTAAATTTTCTTTGGCAAAATCAAGCATGACTGCATCACACTCGGTCATACTTGTCCGCTGCAAGAACAACAGCGGAGAAACATGCGTATGTATGTGCCCCACTTCAGTCGCATGAACATCAACCACACCCTGCGCCATAATGGTTAAATCACGATAATGATGACGTTGCGTTGCCGTTATCCATAAATTATTAAACGCATCACGCTTACAATCATACAAACCCGGCACGCTTATATGCCATGTTTCGATATTTTGATGCAGTGAACTCTGCGGCATCATTTTAATTGATTGCACACTGTTTCGAGCTAATTCTGTATAGCGATAATGCGTCTGATGATTGACTAAAAGTTTCACGCCACCTCCTCAAATTGATGCTCTAATTTTTGGGTAAAACGATAAAAATGATTTAACGTCGGTTGCTGTTTTAGATTGATCCAACTTTTAGGCAGGTCATTCCAGCCGAGATTCGACAACTGCTCAACACTCAAGTTCATTTGATCAAGCTCAAATATTTGCTGAGATGAACTGCGAAATTGCTGATCTAACTGCTCGACAAGATGCCCTAATTGCAGAAATAAACCAAAATCATCCTGCTCTGTCGCTAGAAGTTCATGACATTTCACTGCGACATTTTGAATTGCACTTATTTCAATTTCAGTCGTTTTAATTAGATTATTCAACTGGGCGTAACAGTCAGCGCGTAACACTGCTCTTAAAGCGTGAATATTATCGATGCCTCTTTCAAGCTGAGAAATTAAAGAATTGGGCTGCTGACGATCTAACATAAATTCATTTAGCTGTTGAATATCATCAAAATTCAGCCCAAAAAAATGTACAAAATTTTCATTTTGCTGTTGTTCTATTGTGGAAATTTGCTTGGCAAGATAATCCACGCGGCATAAGTAGCGACCTAACCAATAAATATGATGTGCATTTGAACGAAGTAAGATCATAAAATTCCTCATATTATTGTTTGTAGAATCAATAAAAAATATTTTCCACAAATGCGATTAAGAATCTAAATTTTCCACCACCCATGTATCTTTAATACCACCACCTTGGGATGAATTCACCACCAAAGAACCTGCTTGCATTGCCACCCGTGTTAAACCACCCGCAACGATTTCGGTACGATGAGGTGAACTTAAAACGAATGGTCGCAAATCAATATGACGCTCTGCCATCCCTTCATTGGTTAAGGTTGGCGAAACCGATAAGGTCATAGTAGGTTGGGCAATATACAAATGCGGTTTTTGCTTAATTTTCTGTCTAAATTGTTCAATTTCTTGTGGTGCAGCATGGGGACCAATCAACATGCCATAACCACCTGAACCTTGCGTTTCTTTTACCACCAATTGCTCAAGATTATTCAGCACATAATTGAGCTGTTCCGCATCATGACATTGATAAGTCGGTACATTATTCAATAGGGGCTTTTCATTTAGATAAAATTCAATCATGCCGTCGACATAAGGATAGATTGATTTATCATCTGCCACGCCCGTTCCTGGTGCATTTGCAATCAATACTTTTTTCTGCAAATACGCTGACATGAGCCCTGCAACACCTAACACGCTATCTGGTCTAAATACCAACGGATCTAAGAACTCATCATCGACTCGGCGATAAATGACATCGACTCGCTGACGACCTCGAATGGTTTTAACAAATACCTGATCATTTTCAACAAATAAATCTGGGCCTGTAACTAAAGGCACATCCATTTCACGTGCCAAAAAAGCATGTTCATAATAGGCACTATTAAAACGCCCCGGTGTGAGCACCACGATAAATGGTCGATCACTGTATGCATTTTCTGCCAATATTTCTTTTAGTAAATTTGGATAATGTTCAATACCTTGTAAATGAATACTTCGGCATAATTCAGGCATGAGTTTTTGGCTAATTCGACGTCCTTCAAGCATATAGGATACACCTGATGGCGTTCTCAAATTATCTTCCAATACGAAAAAATCGCCTTTTTGATCACGGATAATGTCAATTCCGCTCACGTGTGAATAAATTTTGCCATTCAACTCTTGCTTCAGCATATGTGGTTGAAATGCGTTATGAGACATCACTTGATACGCTGGAATTAAGCCTTCTTTTAGAATGGCTTGTTCGTGGTAAATATCATCTAAGAATAAATTCAATGCCTTAACACGCTGTATGCAACCTGCTGAAATTTTCTCCCATTGTTTCTTTTCAATAATGCGCGGAATAAGATCAAAAGGAATGGCTCGCTCTATGCCCTCATCATCACCATAAACATTAAATGTAATACCTTGATAATGAAAATGCTGCTCGGCTTGCACTTCTAATGCTTTTAACTCTTCTAAGCTTCGTTCGCTAAACCATTGTTCAATTTTCCTTGGGGTTTCACCATGGGCATTTATTTCATCTAACATTTCATTGAAAAATGGTGAATTGAGTTGCTCAAATGGATTGCTTCTCAGTTGAAGATGAGGAATAAAAGAAGTCACCTGTGACGACACCTCAGGCAATGGTTCTGATTGATAGTATTCATTGTCGATATGTAAGCTATGGTTTTGCTCTGACATAGAACCCTCGTTTCATTATTTATTTTTAATTGAAAAAGCAATTTCAATGCCATTTAAATAAGTCGATTAATTTTCAATCAGACTAAAATATTCAAATAAATTGGCATTTGTGTCAGTGGTAAATGCGTAATCTCCAATTACATACTTGCTAATTAGAGTGAGTTTTTTTATTGTGTTTGCTGAAACCATTGAATTGCACAATAAACCTATGTCTGCCGTACAAGAAAAAGAAACCTCGAATAGTCTGTATCGCCAATGGCAAATTTTATCTCGTCTTTCTACAGGCAAATGGATGGGGACACGTGAATTACAAGAGATACTGGAACGTGAAGGCATCGACATTAGTCTGCGAACGATTCAGCGCGATTTAAATCAAATTGCGGTGCGCTTTCCTATCGAAAGTAATAAAACTGTTCCGCAAGGCTGGCGTTGGCGTTCTGATGCACCCATTCAAAGTTTACCTCACATGACCAGTTCACAAGCCGTTACCTTTATGATGGTCGAAGAACATTTACGTCATTTGTTACCACCGAGTTTATTGGAAGAAATGACTCCGTGGTTTGATCTCGCCAAACGAAGTTTATCGACGCAAAACAACGTCAGACAATGGATTAACCGTGTACGTATCGTCCCTGCCAATCAACCTTTAATTCCGCCTGTAGTCGATAAACTCGCGCAACAAGCCATTTATGAAGGTCTATTGCAAGACAAACAAATTGAATGTAGTTACCGCGCTCGAACACACCAAGGTGAAGACAAAACTTATGTGCTGAATCCGTTGGCTTTGGTACAAAAAGGTGCAGTGATTTATTTAATCTGTACCCGAAAAGATAAAACAGATGTGCAAACTTTTGCCTTGCATCGCTTCAAAACAGCAACAGTGTTAGATAGTCGTGCCTTGCACCCTGTTAATTTTGAAATAGATCACTATATTGAATCTGGTGCTTTGGGTTTCCGTGTTAATTACGACAAACCAACTGAACAAGTTCAACTGAAACTCACGATGACCGAAAATACTGCACTTAGCTTTTATGAAAGTCAGTTGAGTAAAGACCAGACGATAA
Source organism: Acinetobacter sp. (assembly GCA_036660195.1). GTDB lineage: Bacteria > Pseudomonadota > Gammaproteobacteria > Pseudomonadales > Moraxellaceae > Acinetobacter. The sequence goes on along the minus strand of JAVXBC010000043.1, from coordinate 1,772 downwards.
CTCCTTTAGAAGAAAATATTGTGGAAGTCATCGCAACCGTTCCTTTTACTTCTCAGTTGGTGTGGTGGTTGCGGAGTTTTGGTAAAAAATTACTCAATATTGAACCTGCTGCTGTTTACAATGCAGTCAAAGAAATTGAAGAAAACCCATAAAAAAAGAGAACCTTTCGGTTCTCTCAGACTTATTCTGCATTTTTATTGAACATTGGAGTTGTTCTTTTTTTCTAAATAGTTGAACTCATTTTCATCCCCGATTGAATCCAATGAGCTCATTGGGTCTTCACTTTAATGCAATGATTTAGCACATACATGCAAGATCGAAAGCATTATAGCGAATGGATTTCTTGGTCATATTTATTGTCCTCTTGTTAGAAAGTAAAATCACTATAACCAAGATTTAGAACACTGTGAAATAACAAAGATGGCAATCGAAAGCTGATTTTTTGCTATTCATTTTTGCAATAAAAAAGCCCCCTTTCGGAAGCTTTTTTTGCATCAAGTTTTCAGCTTATGCTGAAAATGGATGGCGAATAACGATGGTTTCTGCACGGTCAGGGCCAGTAGAAACGATATCAATTGGGCATTCAATCAATTGCTCAATACGTTTCACATAAGCCAATGCATTGGCTGGAAGTTGATCCATTTGAGTTAACCCAACAGTCGATTCACTCCAACCTGGCAAGGTTTCGTAGATCGGCTTTAAGCATTCAAAAGAAATCGCATCAGAAGAACCTGCACAACCTGAATCAGCATCTTCATAGCCGACACAGATTTTAATTTCTTCCAAACCATCAAGTACATCTAGCTTGGTTAAGCAAATACCAGATAATGAATTGACTTCAACTGAACGACGTAAAATTTCAGCATCGAACCAACCACAACGGCGTTGACGACCTGTAGACGCACCAAATTCATGTCCAACTGTACCTAAATGACGACCAATCGCATCACCCGTATCAGTCGCAGCATCATAATGCAACTCAGTTGGGAATGGGCCTGCGCCAACACGTGTGGTATAGGCTTTGGTAATACCCAATACATAATCCAAATGCAATGGTCCCATACCTGAACCAGAACTTACACCACCCGCAGTAGTGTTTGAACTGGTTACGTATGGATAGGTACCATGATCGATGTCAAGCAATGAGCCTTGCGCACCTTCAAACATGATCGCCTTACCTTCTTTACGGTAATCATGTAAGACTTTCGTCACGTCAATGACAAGTGGTGCAAGCACTGCACGCCATTCGTTGCAAAGTGCAAGCACATCTTCAAACTTAACTTCTTCAACACCGTAGAATTGAGACAATTGGAAGTTATGCAGCTCAAGCATTTCCTGAAGTTTTTCTTCAAGTAGCGCACCACCACGAATCAAATCTGCTACACGTACTGCACGGCGAGCAACTTTGTCTTCATAAGCAGGACCAATACCACGACCTGTCGTACCAATTTTGGCATTGCCACGTTTTTTCTCACGGGCTTGGTCAAGTGCAATATGGTTTGGCAAGATTAATGGGCAGTTTGGAGAAATACGTAGACGCTCTTTAACAGGCACGCCTTCTTGTTCCAAAATTGCCATTTCTTTGATCAATGCTTCAGGAGAAAGCACCACGCCATTGCCGATTAAGCACAGTACGTTTTCACGTAAAATACCTGATGGAATGAGGTGTAATACAGTTTTCTTACCACCAACCACAAGCGTATGACCTGCGTTGTGACCACCTTGATAGCGTACGACCGCAGCCGCTTGATCTGTGAGCAGGTCGACGATCT
>JAVXBC010000042.1:7052-18890 GCA_036660195.1 Acinetobacter sp. | reverse complement strand
TTAGTTAAAAAACCAATATGTTGCATATATTACAAATAGTAAATCATGTGTTTTTTGATACTATGAGTGATTATTATTTGTGCAAATTCTTTTAGAACAATCGAAGTATGCCTTGCATCAAGATCTACAATGGAAGGATTAGCACCTGTAGCCTTGATGAATTTAGTCACGGATTAGTCACCATCAATCCTCTGTTTAATCAAGTTATTGATATGTAACTTTTATATTGATGAACTTATGTTCTGTATTGGCAAATAAACATTCAATAAAAAGTCCAGCTTAGATCATTATTGATCTAAGCTGGACTTATCTTAAACTTCTTCTTCCGATTCCTCTTTCATCATATTGAATGATGCCGCAGTTGGCACATCCTCTTGACGAGAACCTTTTAGCTTAATCTGTAGGCGTAATTCATTCAGTGAGTCGGCATTACGTAATGCTTCATCATAACTAATCGCGCCTTCGTTATAGAGATCAAACAAGGCCTGATCAAAGGTTTGCATCCCTAATTCACGAGATTTGGTCATAATTTCTTTTAGATTATGAAATTGACCTTTCAGGATATTTTCGGCAATTAACGGCGTGTTCAGTAAAATTTCTACCGCGGCACGGCGGCCGTTACCATCTTGAGTCCGCACCAAACGTTGAGAAATAATTGCTTTCATATTGGATGAAAGATCCATCAGCAATTGATTGCGACGTTCATCTGGGAAGAAGTTGATAATACGATCTAGCGCTTGGTTCGCATTATTGGCATGCAAAGTTCCCAAACAAAGATGCCCGGTTTCCGCAAAGGCAATCGCATGTTCCATGGTTTCAGTATCACGGATTTCACCAATCAAAATTACATCAGGTGCTTGGCGTAGAGTATTTTTCAACGCATGGTGCCACGAATGGCAATCGACACCGACTTCTCGATGCGTAATCATCGATTTCTTATGTTGATGCACATATTCCACAGGGTCTTCTACAGTAATAATATGCCCTGCTGAGTTTTCATTACGATGGTCAATCATCGCCGCCAATGAGGTCGATTTTCCTGAACCTGTACTGCCGACCACCAAGACTAAACCACGTTTCTCGATCATGACATTTTTTAATGATTCAGGCAGTTTAAGCTTTTGAAAGGTTGGGATTTCTGAGGTAATGGTTCGAATCACCATACCGACTTGAAGTTGTTGTATGAATACATTGACTCGAAAGCGAGATACATTCGGGACATTAATTGCAAAATTACATTCCCATTCATTTTCAAATTCTAGTCGTTGTTTCTCATTCATTAAACTATAAGCAAATAGCTTGGTTTTTTCTGCGGTCAGAGCTTGTTGCCCTATCGGACGCATTAAACCTTGTAATTTAATACTCGGCGGAAATTCTGCGGTAATAAATAAATCTGAGCCACCATATTCCACCACTTTAGTGAGCATATGGAACATAAAAGTTTTGGCTTCTGCTAACAGTTCTGCGTTATACATGGATATCCCTAAATATATAAAAAGTATTCTCAAAAAAGTGAATATCATCAGCTTAAAGAAAACAGATCCTTGTTTCTTTGTAACGAGTGATATAGCGCATACTCGCCAAGTTTGATCGCAAAAAATTGATCAATATTGGGGGCGGGAGTTTGGCTTTAATTGCGTTGGGATTATTCCAAAACTGAATCAAATGGTCTACTTTGTTATTATATTTTTTAAGTAATATCAGAAAGATGTGATATTTTTTGTCAAAAAATTACCAAAATAGGAAATGTATTTGCATTTGAGGTAGATTATTTTATGCCACAAGAGGAACATTTTGATAAAGAGTTGTAGCAAATTTAGACTGCTTGACCTATATCCTTTTGATTAGATTTTGATTTACATAGATTTCTTAAAAATTTGTTTTTTGCTTGAATTTAAATATCACTGAGGTTTAGGAGAATTAAATAGTTCTTAGCGTTAATTAATTTCGTCATGGATTATTCATCCTCAAATTTCTATTTAATCAAGTATTTAATAGGTATTATTTATACCGTTGAGCTTATGTTTGGTATGAGTAAATAAGAAAATTCGATTGCATTCATCTTCAATATTATTTTCTGAATGCTATTTTTGAGTGCAAAAAAATTAAAAATCACCTTGAACGCTTGAATTTTAGCGGATTGCCCCTATTTCATCTCTATCTATAAATGACCAAGACGTGGCAGTTCAGGTTTTTTACCTTATCGGCATAATTGCTAAATGGGCTGCAAATGTTGAAAAACCTTTTTAAATGGAGATCATCAATGGCGAATGAGCAAGCTCAAGACATCCAAAATGAGCAACCTGCTGAACACACTGAAGCAGAAAGTGTCGAGCAAGCAAACGAGCTAAGCGTTGAAGATTTACAAACGCAAATCAGCAAACTTGAAGAAAGCTTGAAACTGGAAAAAGCGCGTACCGCAAATGCAGTCTATGAAGCACAAAAAAGCGTAGAGCGTATCCAACGTGAATCTGAAAAGCACAAAGACACAGTGCTGGAAAAATTCGCAAAAGAACTTTTGGATTCTGTCGACAATCTTGAACGTGCTTTACAAGCGGCAGGTGATGAAGAAAACCCAATAGTTGAAGGAATTAAGCTGACGTTGAAATCGCTCCTCAACACCTTAGAAAAGTTTGGTGTGGTCGTGGTTAATACCCAAAATGGTTTCAATGCCGATTTACATCAAGCCGTTGGTATCGCTCCAGATGCCAAAGCCAATGAGATCGGTACGGTGTTGCAGAAAGGTTATAGCTTAAATGGTCGTTTACTCCGTCCAGCGATGGTTTTAGTCGGTCAGTAAATTCCAATTTTCTGAGTGAATTATGAATTTTTTTCAGCAAAATGCTTGAAAAAAACCGATTCACTCTCATATCGAATAACAAGCAAATCCCCTTCTTGGCTTGACTAAGTTGAAGCGTGAACGAGGGGATTCAAAAAATTTTAGAGGAACATCCAAATGGCGAAAATTATTGGTATTGACTTAGGTACAACCAACTCATGTGTTGCGGTACTTGAAGGCGATAAAGTAAAAGTCATCGAAAACGCAGAAGGCGCACGCACCACTCCATCAATCATTGCTTATAAAGACGGCGAAATTTTGGTGGGTCAATCTGCAAAACGTCAAGCAGTGACTAACCCGAAAAATACCTTATTCGCAATCAAGCGTTTGATTGGTCGTCGCTACGAAGATTCTGCGGTGCAAAAAGACATTGGTCTTGTACCTTACAAAATTATCAAAGCAGACAATGGTGATGCTTGGGTTGATGTCAACGACAAAAAACTTGCACCACAACAAGTTTCTGCGGAAATCTTGAAAAAGATGAAAAAAACTGCAGAAGACTATTTGGGTGAAACAGTTACAGAAGCCGTGATTACTGTTCCTGCTTACTTCAATGATGCACAACGTCAAGCGACTAAAGATGCAGGTAAAATTGCAGGTCTTGAAGTTAAACGTATCATCAACGAACCAACGGCTGCGGCACTTGCGTTCGGTATGGATAAGAAAGAAGGCGACCGTAAAATCGCAGTCTATGACTTAGGTGGTGGTACTTTTGACGTATCAATCATTGAAATCGCTGACCTTGATGGCGACCAACAAATCGAAGTGTTATCAACCAATGGTGATACTTTCCTTGGTGGTGAAGACTTTGATAACGCGTTAATTGAATTCTTGGTTGAAGAATTCAAGAAAGAACAAAGTGTGAACTTGAAAAATGATCCACTTGCGTTACAACGTTTGAAAGAAGCAGCTGAGAAAGCAAAAATTGAGCTTTCTTCATCAAATGCAACTGAAATTAACCTACCGTACATCACGGCAGATGCGACTGGTCCTAAACACTTAGTGATCAACGTAACGCGTGCAAAACTTGAAGGTTTAGTGGCTGATTTGGTTGAACGTACAATCGAACCTTGCCGTATTGCACTTAAAGATGCAGGTCTTTCAACTTCTGAGATTTCTGATGTGATCTTGGTGGGTGGTCAGTCTCGTATGCCACTTGTACAACAAAAAGTACAAGAGTTCTTCGGTCGTGAACCACGTAAAGACGTGAACCCTGACGAAGCGGTAGCAATGGGTGCTGCGATTCAAGGTGCGGTATTGTCTGGTGACAAAACTGACGTACTTCTTCTTGACGTTACTCCGTTGACACTTGGTATCGAAACCATGGGTGGCGTGTTAACAGCAATTATTGAGAAAAACACCACGATTCCTGCGAAGAAATCTCAAGTGTTCTCAACTGCTGCGGACAACCAACCTGCTGTAGACATTTCTGTGTTCCAAGGTGAACGTAAAATGGCACAGCAAAACAAATTGTTAGGTAACTTCCAATTGGGCGACATTCCACCTGCACCACGTGGTGTACCGCAAATTGAAGTATCTTTTGACATCAACGCTGACGGTATCTTGAAAGTCTCGGCTAAAGATAAGAGCACTGGTAAAGAGCAATCAATCCAGATTAAAGCAAACTCAGGTTTGTCTGATGCTGAAATCGAAGCAATGATCAAAGATGCTGAAGCGAATGCTGAAGAAGACCGTAAGTTTGAAGAGCTTGCAAAAGCACGTAACGAAGCCGATGCTTTAGTTTCATCTTCACAAAAAGCGGTTAAAGATCTAGGAGATCAAGTCACTGAAGATGAAAAAACTGCAATCAGCACTGCGGTTTCTGAGCTTGAAGCTTCTACCAAAGAAAATGATGTAGACGACATCAAAGCGAAAACGGAAGCACTTCAAAACATTATCATGCCGATCACGCAACGCGCTTATGAAGCGGCGCAAGGTCAAGGCGGCGCAGAAGGTTTTGATCCAAATGCATTCGGTGGTGATGCTGGTCAACAACAAAAAGCGGACGATGGCGTTGTAGATGCTGAGTTCACAGAAGTGAAAGGTGACAAGAAGTAATTAGTTATCTTAATTTCAAAAAGCCATTCAGATTTGATCTGAATGGCTTTTTTATTTATGATGCCCTCAATAAATATTCAAATTTTAATAATTTAATTATAGTTGAGGATAAAATGGAAAATGCATTTAAATTTTTAACCCTAGGGTTCGGCAGTGCTTATCTTTTAAATCAAATGAAGTGGTCTTTTTTTTTAGAAAAAATCATAAGTTTGGAAATTATTCATCGATTCTTTTATTCTAATTCTCTTATTTCAACATTTTTTATTAGTAGCATTATTGCTTTTATATTCGTGTGGTTTTTTAAACTCCACAGAAGATACCAATTTAATTTAGGTTTTTTATTTATCTCATCTGGTCTTTTTCTATATTTATTAATCAACTTAAATAAGTATAAAATATTTGGATATTTTGCAGAAAATCATGATGTTACAGGGTATTTATATGTGGTTTATTTAAATATATTTTTTAATATATTAATATGCCTTGGATTCTTTTATATATTCTTATCCAACCTGCCTCCTTTTATTGAAGAACCCGCTGAAAATTTAAGTGAGCAAAAATTTTAGAAAGGCTTAATATTTCGCTAGGCTTCATCTAATTAGTAATCAAGTTTGGTAAGAAGCCTAGTTCGTTATAGAAAATTTTTATGCAGGTTAAATGCTAGTCTAAAAATTTCCCATATTATAAATTTTACAACTACTCATACTGATCAAAATACAACTCACCTAAAATTGGCATAAATAAAGGAATCACCCCACAAGCTTTGATTTCTTCTAGAAACTCAGGAATATTCACACTAGGCAACAATTGTGGTGTTTCATCAATTGGCGTCATCATGCTATCCCAATGGCATGGGATAATATATTTTGGTTTGAGTAGTCGTACTACATCTTTGACATAATTCGGTCGATATTTACGCCCAATCGCGCATAAACAGACAATATCCGCTTGTTTGCCTTGCAATTCCTGCTCGATAAAGTCAGCTGAATCAATATGCACTACGCTCAGTTTGCCCGTATCAATCCACCAGTTAAACACTTGCCCATGTTTGAGATGATGAAATTTAGGTGGAAAAGGTGGTGGTGTGGTCATATCGCCAGGAAGCGGTATACGACCAAATAAAGCTTTACCATGAATCGAAGGCAAACCGATCACTTGCCATTTTCCACACGCAATCGTTTCTCGTCCTTTGGTTTCGAGCATCTGTGCTTCCGACAAACCTGCTGATCGCCCATACATGAGCGTCGCTCCAGAACCAATAAGGCGCGCACCTGTTTGTTTACAGACTTCTGGCGCATCTAAGATATGATCATAATGCGCATGACCGATCAGCACATCATCGGCTTGTGGGATATAGCATTTGACTAAGCGTGGATCGCTTAACAAAGGTTGTGTAAAGGTCTGCCAAAAATTTGGACGGCTAATAAATGGGTCAAGCACTAAGGTACGGTGTTGATCAGACAGAATAAAACCCGACGTGCCCAAATATTTAATTTTTAGATTTTCAGCCGTGGCTGATGCTGGCGAAGCCGCAGTCCAAGCAGCATCAGGTGTTTTGAGTAAATATTTCAGCATGTTATTCCTTGATTTGTTATTGTCATCCGTGTTTTATAAGTCATTAAAGCAAAATCAAAACAACGCGCATAGCAGTTTCTGAGCTGCTCTATTTTATGCTAATTTAGCCTTCAAACATTATCATCGGTCAAACCACATACATGTGTTTGCATTAATTTCTAAGTATATATAAAAAACCATGACTCGTTATTTAACCCTTGCGTTGATCATTTTCATACTTTGGTCATCCTATCAAACTCGCCAACACCCGCAACTCAAGTTTAATTCGTTGAGCGATCGAATCACGCATCCCTTTGACACACGGCTACGCTATCGCATTGCTGAAGTTGATCCCCGTTTTAAACTGAGCCCTGAACAAGTACAAAGCATCAGCCAGCAAGCGGCTCAAATATGGAAAGAAGGCACAGGACAAGACTATTTTGTTTATGACCCAAATGCGCAACTTGAAATTCATCTTATTTATGACCAACGCCAGTCGGACAGTGAACAAAGTCGAAAACATTTAAGCCAGCTTGAATCGAATCAGCAAACATGGGTCGATAAAAAGAAACGATTAGATCAAGTTGAACAAAACTTGTTATGGAGCAAACAATTACTCGATCAGAAAAAACAGCAGCTGGATCAACAAATTCAACAATTCAATCAAGAACAAAAGTTTGCACAGCAAAATCCTGATCAATTCAGACAGAGAAAAGAGACTTTGCAGCAAGACGTTCAAATTCTCCAACAAGAAATCAGTCAATATAATCAAAGGATTGCACAATTGAATGGGCAAATAGGGGAGCTGAATGCACTCGATCAACAACTGGATGCCTCAGTTCAGCAATATAAGCAACGGTTTCAGCCTCATATGTTCCATAAAGGTTTATTTAACGGTAAACAAATCCTGATTTATGAATTTGAGTCGGAAGCTGACTTACGCCTGACGCTCGCGCACGAACTGGGTCATGCCTTAGGATTGGCACATAACGATGATCCTAAAGCGCTGATGTATCCCATCATGAAAGATCAAGACTTGCTTCATTTCCAACTTACGCCAACGGATCGCGAATTATTGCTAAACCGCTAATCTCAATCATCGACATGCAGATGATGTGACGAGAAGGGTCGATTGTTTAGATTTATTCATGTTATTGTGGATTGATCACTGTAAAGTTATCTGACTGGAGAAGCGCATGAGTTATTATCATATCTTGATTGAAGTGAACGATCATATCAGTACGATAGAACAAACACGTGATATCCAAATATTTGATATTCAAGACATTGGCCCTTATCTCAATGCCATCTTCACGCCATACTTTAATGAACAGGAAATTGAGCTAGAAGATGAAAATCTCGCTTATGATGAGGTTTTGCATTTAGAAATCAAACAGACGTTACTGCCAATAGAGCACCTCATTGAAGAAGAACAAAAACAACTTCCGAGCGATACGGATGTGACGATTACGGCGTATGAAATTTTTAATGACCGTGAACTAAGCCAAGATGTCACCGCCGTAATTTTTGATATGTTAGAAGCGATTCATCTGGATGATGCATCTTAAAACACGCATTAACGCATCATTTGCTTCGCATTTTCTTGTCGAAATGCTGCCAAAATTTTCTGTCCTGCGCGTCCAGTTGGGCTTAAACCTAAACGGTTTTGTTCTTGTTGAATCGCGCGACGGCTTTTATCGCCAATCAACCCATCCACCACACCAATATCATAGCCACGTTTGATTAAAAACTGCTGAATTTCACGGCGTTCCGCACGTGATGTGCCTGCATCATCGGTCGGCCAAGCGCTTACAAATGGTAAGCCGCCATTTAAACGATCGGATAGATGCGCAATCGCTAAAGCATAACTTTCTGCGGCGTTATATCCATAAATCGCATCGAAATTTTTAAAGACCAAGAAGATCGGGCCATTCGCCCCTGCAGGTGCAATTAAGCCAGCGGGGGTGCTGCCCGATAAATTCCCTTGAATTAAAGCCGTTCCATTGGCACGGGTAATGCCTTGTGCAATCCAGTGATTTAACGATTTTTTATTACGGCGGCTTTCGCCCGAAATTGACACGCCCTGCGGTATTTTCACCTCAAAGCCCCAAGGCATACCAGTTTGCCAACCTGCTCGTTTTAAGAAGTTGGCTGTAGAGGCGAGGGCATCTGTGGTACTCGAAACCAAATCACGGCGACCATCACCATCAAAATCCACCGCCAAACGCTCATAAGTGGATGGCATAAATTGTGTGTGCCCAAAAGCACCTGCCCATGAGCCATGTAATTGATCTTGTGTTAAATCACCACGTTGTAAAATACGCATGGTCGCGAAAAATTCACTACGGAAATAACTTTGACGGCGACCCTCACAACTCAAAGTTCCCAAGGCTTGCAGTAAGGGATATTTACCTGAAATATCGCCATAATTACTTTCGACACCCCACACTGCCACCACTGTTTCCGCTGGCACGCCATAGCTCTGTTCAACGCGATTCAGTACCGCCCGATGTTGGTTTAATTTCTGCTGTCCTGCTTGTACTCGCTCCTGATCGACCAAACCCGACAAATAGTCCCAAATTGGGGTCGAGAATTCAGGCTGATAATTTAGCTTCTCAATCACAGAATAGTCTGGAACTAAATTTTGGGTATAACGATCGTAGATTGCACCTGAAACACCTGAAGAAATCGCTTGAGAGCGTAAATTTGCTAAACAACTTTGAAAATTTGAATGAGAGGAATAATTATTCTGACTCGATGATGTCGTTGTAGTGGTTGACACCGCGACCCCATTCATCAGCAATTCTGCATGTAATGGAGTGAATGAAAAACATAAGGCAGTGCCTAAGAAAAAGGGGAAATGATATTTCATGAAGTAACCAAAATTTTTAAATTCAAATTTGGTCTTACCATAACATGCACTGCTTCGTTGTACAGTTCGCAAACGTAACTTTAAATTCATAATGAGCGGAAATAGACGTAGTACTATCGGCTTAAATTCAAATCAAATTCGTTTGGGCTACCTTCTGTGAAAAGAGTCTTCTTTTAAATTCAAAACTTAAAAATAAAGTTACCCACAGCTTGTATTTTTGAAGATTTGTATCCTTCGAATTTAAAAAATTCCGCAATAAAAAAGCGATCCGAAGATCGCTTTTTTATTGCGTTGTGGATAAGTCTAAATATTCATATCAGTTGTTAATGCTAATGGCACAGGTAAAATTTTTGCCAATTGGCGACATAAATCGGTTAAATCATCTGTGTTATTTGGCATCAAGGTAATATGACCGAGTTTACGACCTGCGCGCTCAGACTTATTATAAAGATGTAAATGTGCGCCGTTCAAAGCCAAAACAGCTTCAGATTTTGGATGCTGACCAATAATATTAATCATCACCGTTGGACGAATCACTTCGGTTGAACCGAGTGGCAAACCTGCTACGGCACGAATATGATTTTCAAATTGCGAACAGACCGCACCTTCAATCGACCAATGCCCTGAATTATGTACACGGCACGCCATTTCATTGGCAAATAAACCTTGTTCAGTCACAAAAAGCTCAAGTGTCAGCACACCGACATAATTGAGATGATTCAACAAGCGAGTAATATAGTCTTGTGCGACTGGCTGTAAATCTGCGCTATTTGGTGCAGGAACAATCGAGTGTGACAGAATGCCATTGTGATGGTGATTTTCTGCCAATGACCACGTTTTCACGTCACCATTTTGTCCACGTACCGCAATAATCGAAACTTCACGACTAAATTGCACAAAACTTTCTGCCACTAAGCTTTTGGCAGGGCCAAGTTCAGCCCAAGCAGTGTCAATCTGATCTTCGGTTCGTAATACGAATTGACCTTTACCATCGTAGCCGCCTGTAACGGTTTTAAGAACGATCGGTAATCCCAGATCAACCACTGCTTGTTTTAAGCTGTCTAAGCTATCCACCGCACGGTATGGTGCAACGGGAATATTCAATTCATCAAATAACGCTTTTTCAGCCAGACGATTCTGCGCCGTCACCAAAGCAAGGCGAGGCGGGTGTAAAGTTTTGCTTTGAGTCAAGACATCGACATAGTTGACAGGCGTATTTTCAAACTCAAGGCTAAATACATCTGCACTAGCAATAAAGTCGTGTAAACCTTGTTCAGACTTCGTGGAAAATACTGTGCCTAAAATTGCTGCAGGACAATCAGTATCCACCTCAAAAAAAGTGCATTGAATATTCAGTGGTAATGCGGCTTGCGCCATCATACGCCCAAGCTGCCCGCCACCGAAAATGCCAATCGTTTTATTCATTTCTATAACTCTCTAGCTCGAACAAAGTTCTCACCTTCTTGCGGAATGATATTCCTCAGGGCAAAGCCTTAAAGCAGTGCTTTAAGTTTGCTTGCCCGCTACTCGGACAAAGTCCTCGCCTTGCATTCGGGCAAAGCTTTGCTTATCCTCATTCATGACCAGGAATGTTTTTGCTCGACACTTTTTCCGTTTGTTCGGTACGGAAATCAGCCACATTTTTAGCAATATCCGAACGAGTTAAACCGAGAATTTGTGCGGCTAAAATCGCAGCATTGGTTGCACCTGCTTGACCAATTGCCAAAGTCCCAACTGCAATCCCTGCAGGCATTTGTACAATTGAAAGCAATGAATCTACGCCATTTAAAATTGAAGATTTCACAGGAACACCGAGTACAGGCAAGTCAGTTTTTGCTGCACACATACCCGGTAAATGCGCTGCGCCACCTGCACCCGCAATAATCACTTGGATGCCACGATCTCTCGCCGTTTCCGCATATTCAAATAGACGATCTGGAGTACGATGCGCAGAAACCACTTCAGCTTCGAAAGCGACGCCCAATTGTTTGAGCATATTCGCGGTATGTTCAAGCGTTGCCCAATCCGATTGAGAACCCATGATAATTCCGACTAGAGGCTGGCTATCTGTTACGACCGCATTCATTGGCATTTCCAAAACATGATAAAAATAAAAGACGTCTCTTGAACGATGTTAAACACGATTCAAGAAAGGCAGATATTATAGCGGGTTTTTCTAGCATCCCCAAATCTGCAACATCTTTGCCGCATGAAACTCGAAATTAAGCCTGACTGCGAAAGACAAAATAAACACAACCAAGCAAGCAAAACATCGCCCAAATATAGTCCAATTTAAAAGGTTGCTTAAAAAGCAAAATCATAAACGGTACAAAAACCACTAAGGTCACCACTTCTTGGGTAATTTTCATTTCACCCAAACTCCAACCATATTGAGTCAGAAGTCGAGTCGCTGGAATCATAAAGCTGTATTCCAATAGTGCAATGCACCAACTAAATAAGATCGCTTGCCACAGCGGTGCATCGTGTAAAAATTTTAAATGCCCGTACCATGCCA
>JAVXBC010000042.1:0-6952 GCA_036660195.1 Acinetobacter sp. | reverse complement strand
ATGCATCTGCATATTTTGGGTATTTGTGGCACATTTATGGGTTCTTTGGCGCTGTTAGCGCGAGATTTAGGACATAAAGTCACAGGTTCAGATGCCAATGTTTATCCACCAATGTCGACTCAATTGGAAAATGCAGGCATTGGTTTGATGCAGGGCTACGACCGTAGCCACTTACAACCACATCCTGATCTTGTCATCGTCGGTAATGCGATGAAGCGTGGCATTGATGCAATTGAATATATGCTCAATGAAGGTCTGCCTTATATTTCTGGCCCACAATTTTTGGCTGATCATGTGTTGCAAGGCAAGCATGTGTTGGGTGTGGCAGGAACGCACGGTAAAACCACAACAACGACGATGCTAGCTTGGGTACTAGATCAAGCCGGTTTAAATCCAGGTTTCTTGATTGGCGGTGTGCCGCTAGGTTTTAGTGAAAGTGCACGTTTAGGTGGTGGAAAATATTTCTGCGTTGAAGCCGATGAATATGATTCTGCTTTCTTCGATAAGCGTTCTAAGTTCGTGCATTACCATCCAAAAACTGCGATTTTAAATAACCTTGAATTTGACCATGCAGACATTTTTGATGATCTCGCTGCGATTCAAAAACAGTTCCACCATTTAGTCCGTACCATTCCAAGCGAAGGTCGTATTATTGCGCCGATTACTGAAACCAATATTGATGAGGTCTTGGAACAAGGCTGCTGGACACCTGTGCTTCGCACCAGTCTTGAGCCAAATGACCAAGTGGCGTTATCTGCTGAATTGATCAGTGCCGATGGTAGCCACTTTAAGGTGCTTGAACACGGCAAGGTGGCAGGTACAGTCAATTGGAACATGACAGGGCAGCATAGTGTTGCCAATGCTTTAGCGACCATTGCCGCTGCGCAACATGTCGGGGTTAGCCTTGAACAAGCCTGTGAAGCCTTATCCAATTTCGGTGGGGTGAAACGCCGTATGGAGCTGCTTGGTACAGTTCGTGGCATCGAGGTATTTGATGACTTTGCCCATCATCCAACGGCAATTGAAACGACATTGGATGGCGCACGTAAACGTTTAGGTGAACGTAAACTGTGGGCGATCATTGAACCTCGTTCAAATACCATGCGTATGGGCAGTCATAAAGATGGTTTGGCACATTCTGCACGCTTAGCCGATGAAGTGATTTGGTATCAACCTGAAGGGTTGGACTGGGATTTACAACCAGTCATTTCAGCTTCAGCAAACAAAGCCGAAGTCAGCCGTTCTTTGGATGAGATCATCGCGCGTGTAGTGAATGAAGCAGGTGAGGGCGACGCAGTGGTAATCATGTCCAATGGTGGTTTTGGCGGATTACATCAAAAGTTAATGTCGGCTTTAATCGCTGAAGTATAAGCACAGCATCAATACTGAACCCGCGTCATTGCGTATCGTCTTAAAATATGTAATGCTATGCGAATATTGGATGTCATCATCCATACAAAATTCGTTTGACAAGGGGAGTAGCCTCCTCCAAGCCTAAGTATGAAGCAATGAGTGCTTAGGTGTCAGAGTTTCGTCATTACACTTTGCAAAAAGTCGGACTCTGAGCATCACTGCTATTCAGTGATGTAGGCAAGACCTTGATCATGTTGAAACAGATGTTTTTTTTAATTCATCTGGCAACTGGTCAAGGTTTTTTTATGTCCATTTGCCAGATAGGGAGTAGTGATGGAATCTATCGGTAGTCTATGGCTGTATGTTGTATTCTTTGGCATCGTCACCGTGATGTTATTGGTTGACTTTTTGGGCTTTAAACAGAAGCAAAATCAAGATGTTTCAATCAAGCAAGCAGCGTATTGGAGTGTGGCGTGGGTCACTGTAGCCATGCTGTTTGGTGGTGGTTTGTGGCTTTATTTGCAGCAAACGGCTGGTGCCGCATTAGCGAATCAAAAAGCAATGGAATATTTCGCAGGTTATCTGTTGGAAAAATCATTGGCAATTGACAACGTTTTTGTCTGGCTGATGATTTTTGCGGCATTTGCGATACCACCTGTGTTACAGCGTAAAATCTTGCTGTACGGGGTGCTGGGTGCGATTGTTTTAAGAACCATTTTTATTTTTATTGGCGCATGGTTCGTTCAAGAATTTTCTTGGGTGTTGTATATCTTCGGTGCGTTCTTGGTTTACACCGGTTTTAAATTCCTGAAAGGTCAAGACGAAGACACCAATATTGAAGATAATGCCTTATTAAAATGGCTTCGCAAACATATGCGAATTACGCCACAACTCCACGACAATCAATTTTTCGTGCGACAAAATGGGCTGTTATGGGCAACGCCATTATTCTTGGTTTTAATTTTAGTTGAAGCATCCGACGTTATTTTTGCAGTCGATTCAATTCCTGCAATTTTCGCCGTAACTAGCGATCCGTTTATTGTATTGACCGCGAACTTAATGGCGATTTTAGGTTTACGCGCGATGTTCTTTTTGTTGGCAGGCGCAGCGACGAAATTGCATTATTTACCGTATGGACTCGGCATCATCTTGTTGTTTATCGGCGCGAAAATGCTATTGCTCGATGTATTCCATATGCCAATTTGGATTTCATTAGGCTTTATTATTTTAGTGTTAAGCATTACCGCTTACTTATCGTTAAGGCACAACAAGAAGCAATTGCAGTCTTAAAACAACAGATTAAATGTTGCTGCTGAAAGGAATCTCTTTGTAAAAGGATATATATTCATCGGCAGCAAAAGATGCATGACGGCTACTTTTGTTTTAAAATTATTTTATCCGCTCAAGTTCTGAGGTGTTGCAGGTCAACACCTTTTTTCTTTTTGTTATTGCCATCATTAGGTTTGTACTATGAAAATGAATGTCATGATTTCAGCTGAAGATATTCAGCACAAAGTCAAACAGCTCGGTGAGCAAATCAATGCGCACTATGCGCAAAGTGACAAAGAGCTGGTATTGATTGGTTTGTTACGCGGTTCAGTGATTTTTATGGCTGATTTATGCCGTGCCATTGAAAAACCACACGAACTCGATTTTATGACCGTGTCGAGTTATGGCGGTGGAACGGTTTCAAGCCGCGATGTCAAAATTTTAAAAGATTTGGATGGTGAAATTTTTGGCAAAGATGTATTGGTGGTCGAAGATATTATTGACTCAGGGAATACGCTCAGTAAAGTGATGGAAATGCTGCAAACGCGAAATCCGAGTTCGATTGAATTATGCACATTGGTCAGCAAACCTTCACGCCGTGAAATTGACTTGACCGTGAAGTTTTTAGGCTTTGAAGTTGAAGATCGTTTTATCGTCGGTTATGGTTTGGATTACGACCAGAAATATCGTCATCTACCTTTTATTGGTGAAATTGGTCTTTAATGAAGATCTGAACAATTTAAAAATTAGGCTGATTGCTAAAAAATTATCAATCTAAATTAAAAATGCACAAAAAAACGACATAAATCAGCAATCCTTTACAGACAAATTAATGCTTTTTCAAGCAGGATAATAAGAAATAACTTTTATTAAAACAAGGAGAAGAACAATGTGGTCTATCATTGTCGCAATTGTCATTGGTTTTTTTGCTGGTTTAATCGCTCGTGCCTTGCATCCAGGTGACGACAAAGCAGGTTTTATCGTTACGACCTTATTGGGTATTGCAGGTTCTTTACTGGCGACTTACGGTGGTCAATTGCTCGGACTATATAATCAAGGCTCACCAGCTGGCTTTATTGCATCGGTGATTGGTGCGGTGATTATTCTATTTATTTACACTTTTGTGAAAAAAAGAACTTAGGTCGAAATGGCTCCCAATTCTGTGCGTTGAATTGGGAGCATTTATTTTTAAATCCAAAATTAAAGCCCTAATTCTTTCCAAATCGCTTCTATATCTTCTGCACTTCGTAGCCCCATCACTTTAAATCCATTTGCAAAAATGAGGGTAGGCGTGCCATTTAATTGTAATTTTCGACCTAGTTCTAAATTCCGATCAATCGGATGTTCACAGCTTTTTGCTTGAGGTTGTATGTTGTGTTGCAGCAAATTTTTCCAAGCATTGGCAGGGGTTTTTTCACACCAAATCTGTTTCGAAACAGCCATAGATTGCGGTTTTAATGGATAGATAAAAAGATAAAGTGTGTAGTTATTTAGCTTATTCAGCTCAGTTTCTAATTTCTTACAATAAGGGCAGTTCGGGTCGGAAAAAACTGCAAGTTGATGTTGCCCATTTCCTTTGATGATTTTTATCGCATCTTTCAATGGCAGCTGTTTCCAGTCCATCGAGTTTTGTTGGATGACTAAATCTTTCGTGAGATTTTTTTGATCTTTTAACCGAATCATTGAACCTAAAAAGATGTGCTGTGCATTTTCCCCTAAATAAACAATTTGATCATCGAGTTTTGCACTATATAGTCCTGCCATTTCTGTGGCTTGAATTTGCGTGATGCGCAAGTTTGGATACTGTTTGGCTAAATTATTTCGTACAGTTTCTACATTTGCGGAACTGATCGTGGCTAAGCACAATAAAAGGCAAAACACGCCAAACTTTTTCATCATTGCCAAATCTCTATTCCAAACGCTGCGCTATTGTAGTGTGTCCAAAAGAAAATGAAGTGTGTTGTTTACCGAGCAGCAACCAAATAAAGCTATCGCTCGATGTTTCACGTGGAACATTTAACTAAAAATAATATATTTCATAGATAAATTGAGTCATAAATATCTAAAAGAAAGCGGGATCACCCTCTAGCATGACCATGAAATCATCCACAGAGAAGCTGTGTGGGGTAAAACGTTATTTACGTTTGATTCTTTAAAAGTCATTTAAATGATAAAACGACGTTTTTTCTCTGTAGATGGTTGCTCTTAGAGCAGAATTGAACGCTTAGCCTTGATCTAGAGTTAAAAAAAAGCATATAGTCGAGCCAAATGAAAAGTGTAAATAGTGTGAAAGGAAGGGAAACTGTGACAACATTACCGCAAAAATTACAGGCAATTCTAGATAAAGGGCAAGGCCCTGCTGCACGTCTCCTAGATAAAATGCCTCGGCTGGTACACGAGTCTATTGCAAAGGTGTTGGGTTATCCGTATCACTATCCAAACTTAGATGCTTTTGCTAAATGTTTGATGGCAGTCCAAATTAAACAAGGTCGTACTGGGCTTATTGGTGAAGATCCAATTGAATCCAGACGCCATTTTGATGCCCAAATGCAGGCACTTTTTCATAAAGCAACATTTATTGAATCGGTTGAAGATATTCGATTGCCATTGCAAAGTGGCACATTATTTGCGAGACATTATCACCCAGCGCCTAACAAAAAATTGCCGATGGTGGTTTTTTATCATGGTGGTGGTTTTGTGGTGGGCGGATTAGACACCCACGATGAAGTGTGTCGGTTAATTGCAAAATATGCAAAAGCACAAGTGCTTAGCATCGACTATCCGCTTGCACCTGAAGCATCCCCTCAATTGTTAATTAAATCCAGTGAAGATGCACTAGCATGGGTCTATCAAAACCGTCGTCAACTCAAAATCTATAAAAATCACATTGCCGTTGCTGGAGATAGTGCTGGGGGCAATATTAGTACTGTGGTTGCTCAGCAAACCATTGGCAAGGCCTACGCACCACAAGCGCAGCTACTGTTTTATCCTGTCGTAGATTTAAAAAGTAAGCATCCTTCTTTCTATGCTTATGGCGAGGGTTTGGTGCTGACGAATCAAGATGTTGAAAATGCAACGATGCATTATGCAACTCAACATCAGGTGGCTTTAGACGATCCGATTGTTTCACCAACCTATGGTCAATTAAAGAAACTAGCTCCCACCTACATTATCACTGCAGGTCACGATATTTTGCATGATGAAGGTGAAATTTATAGTCATAAATTGAGACAAAACGGTGTCAAAGTCGAATATGTTAACTATCCAGATCAAACGCATGGGTTTATCAATATCACGATTATTTCAAGTAAAGCCAAACGTCAAACGATCGAAATTATAAAAAACTTTAGAAAGTTTTGGGATCAACACAATTAAAAATTTGATGAATAGTTGTTTGCTCGCGACGACTTTGAGCTGATTATTAACAAATCAAAATCGTAATTTGGTCTGTGCAAACTTAAGCTAAGTGTGCACACCAATCATCTAACCATAGAGAAAAGTAATGTTTAAAAAAATCGTAATGGCAGCTGGTTTAATCATGCTTAGCAGCCAATTGTTTGCCAACACTTTTGTAGAAATGAAAACCTCAAAAGGCGTGGTTGAAATAGAGCTATACAATGATAAAGCACCTGTTTCGGCCAAAAATTTTGAAAATTACGCAAAAAGCAATTTTTATAACGGCACAATCTTTCATCGCGTGATTCCTGGCTTTATGGTTCAGGGCGGCGGTTTAGATGTCAATATGATTGAGAAAAGCACCAAAGCACCCATTATCAACGAATCAAACAATGGACTTAAAAACACGCGTGGCACTTTAGCGATGGCACGTACGAGCGATCCAAACTCAGCGACCAGTCAATTCTTTATTAATGTGGTTGATAATAGTTTCTTAAATCGCTCAGCGATGGATGCAGGCTATGCTGTTTTTGGTGAAGTCACTAAAGGAATGGATGTTATCGACAAAATCGTCAATGTCCCTACGACGAACTCAGGAATGAATCAAAACGTACCGAAGCAAGCAATTAAAATTATTAGCGTCCAGATAAAAAACAATAAGTAAGATGTAAAGCAGAAATAAAAAAGATATTTCTGCTTTATTTTCAAATAATTAAGTAAAAATTAGAAGTGTGTGTGTGTAAAAAAGCAACATGCGGTAAAACAAAGACTTAAAAACACTTGCGTGAGTAAAATAAACTCCTATAATGCACACATCCTAACGCAGTATAGAAAAATAACTTTGCACTAGAGCAGAGTTGAATTTTTATTGCTTAGATTTTGCTGGTGACGAATCAGTAAGAAGTTCCTTAAGAATTGAAGAAGAACAACTTGT
>JAVXBC010000041.1:0-19181 GCA_036660195.1 Acinetobacter sp. | reverse complement strand
ACTTATTGCCCAACCAACATCAAATTAATTATAAGAAAGCAACAAATAAGTGGATCAAACCTGCAAAAAAGCCAGTGACCCCGCCCAGTACAATCAAGATCCATTCGTCTTCTTGGAATGCAGGGCGTAATAAGTTTTGAAATTCTTTCGGAGTAAGTTCACGAATTCGATCTCTAAACATTTTAAATATTTTTTGCGCACGACTGGCGTTTAAGGCTGGGTCGCAAACAGGTCCCATGGTAATTTCAATTGAACGATCAATCAAGTCTGTCTTCAGTCTCGCATATTCACGAGGCCCCAATGAAAGCTGTAAAGAGGTTCTAACCAATGGCGTTTCCATGATTTCATTGATATGACGTTTCACAATACGGCGCGTTTTCTCTTTTTTACTGCCGTACATCATTTCCGTCATAATTGACTTCAATGTAATTAAATCTTCCGTCACTACCCCTGCAAATACGTCTGAAACCTCTTCCTGACGTTTCATAAATGCGCCTTGCATATTGTATGTGCCAAGTTTAATCACAGGAACAATCCAAGGGAATTTACGGTCTTTGGTCAGACGAAAAATTTGTGGATAACGTATATAGTTCGGCTCGATTGGATTGAAAACCATCCAAATTGCAATCCAGTTTGTTAAGAAACCCCAAATTGCAGCCCAAAACGGTACTGTCCAATGCCAAGGCACTACAAACCAAACAATCATTTGGAAAATACCAAAGAACATCCCAATTAACGCACTAATATGCCAAATGAAATTGATTTCTTTTTGCCCGACTTTCTGGAACATACGCACCATCAAACGGCGATCATTTTCCATTTGGCTGACCACCATTTCACGCATATCAACCAAAGATTCAACGTTTAACGTCAATTCGGTTACAAGTTCTCGAAGTGTATTCGGTAATTGTTTATGCGCTTGAGCGTAAATACGACGTTTTATGGAATAAGGTAAATTTTCCCAAAGCACCGCGTTGCGATCTACCATGACTTCATCAATTAAGTGTTCAAGTTCAAAACCAACTTGCTCACCAATCAACATCGCCATATCTTCTGGATCCATTGCGTGCAAAAACTCGCGCAATGACCCTAATTTCGAAAGTGTATTATCAGTAATAATACCCGAAATACGTCCAGCTTTTCGTGGCACAATTCCTTGCCAACCCACTGGCAATGGCCCTAAATGGAATCCCCAAAAATTAATGGGATAAAACACCATTTTTAAAGCCATCCAAACGTGTGCCCAAGTCACCACAGCTGTTACTGGGATGATACTCAACACAGCCAAATGGTCAGGTCGATTTAAGAAAATCTGCCACAATTCACTGATGTAATCAAACATGCATGACTCTCGAAATTATAGAGTTGTGATGACTTTCCAAAAGATGAAGCCTCACAACGCTTACAAACCAAAACTTAATGTATAAGAGAACTGGATGGTTGGTTCAGTTTTCTCAATGGTTTCACCCTGAGAATTTTTAAGTGGTTCGCCTGCGCCCATACCCACACTGAAAGTGCTAATTCGTTCTGCATCAAGCAAAACATAGGAAAGGTCGATACCTGCACCTAAACGTGCTTTTTCTTCACCATTAATTATTTTCGTTTGAATATGCCCTGCATAAGCGCCGATATAATAACCATTTTTATCTGTACCAGTTAAATAGTACGGATAGCGAAAGCCAACTTGCGCACCGGGTTCATTGTCACCATTCAAGAATGCACCAACTTTTGCATAAGCAATTCCGTAAGGATTTACCCATTCCACGTTGCCGTGTAACAACTTTTTAGTAAAACCAGCACCAACATTCCACGTCGATACTTTTGCATCTTGTAATTTAGCTTCAGGTAAATACGGATTTTCTTCAGCATGAATGATGCTATTCGCTGCTAAAACCGTAAGTAAAAGACAAATTTTTTTCATTATTTTCTCCATTTTTCCCTAAAAAGTTGATTGGGCTATCCTATTCCAAACAGTTTGTGACTTTAACAGAATTATTTTAAGACTCATATACTAAGGCTTCTATTTTTCATGTCTCAAAAGTCAAAAAATGTCGCGTGATCATTTGTATGAACTAGTGAAAATTCTACAGTATGATCATGCAACTTACGTTAAAATACTCAATGATTCTACTCTCTCATTTTGTAATTAAGTCGACTCCGTATGAAACAGCACTTTCCTTTAAAAAACATGCAACAAGAAAAGCGCATTTATAGGAGCCGAATTTTATTTGCAATTAGTTTGGTAACGCTGTGTTTGCTGATTCTGATTAGTCGTTATGCCTATTTACAGATTGTACATTATGATGAATTTACAACAGCTTCCGATAAAAACCGCATTCGATTACAGCCCTTGCCTCCTGCGCGTGGCTATATTTATGACCGTAACGGCGTTTTACTTGCCGACAATTATCCAGTTTTTACCGCGACCTTAAGCCGTACTGATGTCAGTGATATTGACGGGACTTTGGCTCGTTTGATTCCGATATTGAGCCTGACCCAAGAAGATGTTGATCGCTTTAAAAGCCGTGTTAAAACTGCGCGTAAAACCGAACGAATTGCAATTAAGTTAAATTTAACTGAAACCGATATTGCCAAGTTTAGTGAAGTGAAATATGACTTCCCCGGTGTAAAAATAGAAACACAAATGACGCGTTACTATCCACATGGCGAACTTTTTGCCCATGTGATTGGTTACGTTGGACGTATTAACGATAAAGAATTAAGTTCAATTGACCCCAATTTATACGCGGGGACGAATCTGATTGGTAAAATTGGCGTCGAAAAAAGCTACGAAGAATTATTACATGGCACACCCGGTTATGAATCGGTAGAAGCAGATGCTCACGGGAATGTTCTACGTAATTTAGGTCGCCAAGACCCAGTACGTGGCAATGATTTATATTTATCAATTGATTATGGTTTACAAACAGTTGCCTCAGAACAGTTAGTAGGTCATCGTGGAGCAATCGTCGCCATGGATCCACGAACTGGAGAAATTCTAGCACTGGTTTCCAGCCCAAGTTTTAATCCTAATTTATTTGTCACTGGAATTAGCTCAAAAAATTACTCAGCGCTGCGTGATAATTTAGATCAACCGCTTTATAACCGTGCTGTTCAAGGTGCATACCCACCCGGTTCGACCATTAAACCAATGTTTGGTTTAGGCGGTATTCATTATGGTTTGATTGATTGGAGCACAGCGATTTCAGATCCGGGTTATTTTAATTTACCGGGCGATAGTCACCGTTTCCGTGACCATAAAAAAACGGGACATGGCGCAGTCAACTTACACAAAGCTGAAGTCGTGTCGTGTGATACCTTTTTCTATATTCTGTCCTATCGGATGGGTATTGATAAAATGAATGCTTGGATGCGCCAATTCGGCTTTGGTGCAAAAACAGGTGTTGATTTACCAAGTGAAAGTAGCGGTTTGTATCCAAGTGCTGAATGGAAAATGCGTACACGCAAATCCAAATGGCTTAAAGGTGAAACAATTTCTGTGAGTATTGGACAAGGTGCATTCACCGCGAGCCCTTTACAGTTAGCAATGGCAACAGCGATTACAGCAAATAAGGGTTCGCATGTTACACCACATGTATTGCGTGAAAATAAAGGTGCAAAAAAATTCGCTGTTCACAATGCACCGAATGGAAAAATTCAATTTAACGGCACAGACCAAGACTGGTTGAATATGCATGCAGCCATGATTGATGTAATTCAGTCGGGTACAGGTCGTGGCATTAAAGGCGGTTTAAGCTATTCAATTGCAGGGAAAACAGGTACGGCTCAAGTCAAGAGCATTGCCCAAGGTAAGCGTTATAACGAAGCTGCACTTTCATCACGTCAATGGGATCATGGTTTATTTGTCGGTTTTGCTCCAGCAGATAACCCTCAAATTGCAATTGCCGTTGTTTGGGAAAATGGTAAGCATGGTGGTTCAGCTGCGCAACTGGCTCGTCCTATCTTTGATTATTGGTTAGTGAAACGCAAAAAAGAACCGTTACGCCCTGCCAACCATCAAGTCAGTGGCGGCTTAATGACAGCAGGTATAAAACCAGGTGAATTACCAAGCGGTAATGACACAACTACACCACCGAATGCAGCATCTACGCCTGTCGTCACTACGCCAGCTGCTATTCCGCCTATGCAACCCGCTGATGATGGTGTCACGGAATAATGAAAAATCAATTGCGTATTATTGGCGGCGAATGGAAGCGCCGTACACTAGCTTTTGCCAATATTGAAGGTTTACGCCCAACACCTGACCGTGTACGTGAAACTTTATTTAACTGGCTAATGTGGGACATTCAAAATACAAAAGTTTTAGATGTTTGTGCAGGTTCAGGCGCACTTGGTTTTGAAGCACTATCGCGTGGTGCAGCAAAAGTGGTGCTGATTGAACCAAACCCAACGCAGGCAAAATTTTTAAAAGAAAATATAGAATTATTAAAAACACAAAAATGCCAATTGATCGTGTCTACAGCTCAACAAGCCTTAAACAAACTCAATGATTCATTTAATGTGCTATTTCTTGATCCGCCTTATAGCCTTGATTTATGGCAAGAGCTTTCAGAATTATCTGACCCACTGCTTGCTGATAAAGCATTTATTTATGTCGAAGCAGATCGAGATTTATCGCAACTTAATCTGCCCGCTACTTGGCAGCAAATTAAAGCAACCAAAGCGGGCATTATTCGTGCAGGTTTATATCAAAAAATAAGCGAATAAATGTATATCAAAATAATTAGATTTGAGCCAAAACTAAATTTCCCACTCCATACGTCGACCATTAGGAACATGTGCATTTGCTATTCCCTTAAATTGTTTTTCTTTTATCACTTTAAATCCAGTTCTCTCATACAAACTTTGTCCTCTTGGATTTTCACAAGATACGTCTAAGGACAAAATTGAACATCCCTGCTGTTGCGTCAGTGTTTTTAAATGCTCTAACAACAAATATCCGATCCCTTGACTACGAAATTCAGGATGCACACCAAAGTTCGCAATATGAAGATTTGATCTATTTGGCTTAGTGATAATAGATGCTGAATGCAGTGCTCGCGCTAAAACACGAGTTGACCGAAATTTATACATCGTCAAAATATTTTTGATTGTACCGCTGTCCATTTTCAGCAGGTCATTTTTTCCATAACAAGCAACTGTAGCAATCACTTTGTCATCTTTCTCTACGACCCAATGTAATCTGTAACTGGTATATCCATACTCTGATAAAAACTCTTGATGGATAAATTTCTCAGCAGTGATCTCATCCATTTGATAAATATAGTCAAATAAAGGTACTCCTGCGCTATAAATCAGAGGAACACATTCATTTATATCTTTTTTTTCAGCCCGACGTATGATCACCCATATCTCCTGAGATTGTTTTTATAAAGTTATACTTCTATTTTGATGGCTTGATTATAAATTCAAAGAAGGTATTTCGCCCCCAATAATTCACAAATGATGATACCTATTTCCTTCTTTTGAAGAATATTGTATATGTCCGACATAAGGTACTCTTTTTAAAATATATTTTATATAGAATAGACATATCTTTAGATTTTTGCTTGATTCATTATGAAGTTATTTTTTTTATTAATTGGGGTTTTAAGTTTAACAGGTTGCTTATTTGGGCAATCGAGTGAGGTGAAACGGGCCGAAAAAATCTTGCAGAATTTTCAATGCTATAATGTTGAATCGAATCAACTCGCAACCTCTTCAATTACCAATTTTTATCAACAAACCCTTGCTGCCAATAAAGAAAAAGCCACAAATTACTTAGAACAATACAAAAATGGTGAAGATCTTTTTGACATTCCCCTCGATGAAGTTGTACAACAAAAATATCAACTCTATCAGCAAGCCTGTCAGTCACTGGGTGGTATTACAACAAGCAAAGTCACTATTCCACTAAATACCACCAAATAGTACAGGGAAATTTGCTTAAAATTTTTTATGGACAATACATGATTGAAAAACAACTGAGCTTAAAACATTATATTGCCCTTGCGATCATTGCGCTAAGCGTGGCGATTGCCAGCATTAAACCACTTGAATTTGAGTCTTATTTATTGCATCAGGTCGGTACGGTCTTGATGTTAGTGATGTTGATCGTGGTGATTAAAAAAATAGGGATTAGCTTTTCAAGTTTTTGTTTATATTTATTTTTTCTATTTATTCATATTGTTGCAGCGCACTACCTCTACTCTTATGTTCCATATAACGAATGGCTGATCTCGATTTTCAATTTTGATCTGAACCAAACCATGGGTTGGTCACGGAATATGTATGATCGACTGGTACATTTTGCCTTTGGCTTATTGCTCTATCCATTTTTCTATCGCTGCTTTCAAGTTTGGCTGCCGACAGCAAAACCATTGACCCTATTTTGTTTGGTTATTCAATTTGTGATGGCTTCAAGCATGCTTTATGAATTGGTTGAATGGGGACTTTCCATCGGACTGTCGCCTGAAGATGCTGAAAATTATAACGGTCAACAAGGCGATATGTGGGATGCACACAAAGATATGTTTTTAGCGACTATTGGGGCAATCTTTACAGGTTTGTTTTTATGGTTGCATCAACAAAAAAAGCACTCGAACTGAGTGCTTTTTTCTTAGGATGATTGAAATTGTAATTACAATTTAGGGTCGCGTATTTGAACCAAAGTACTGTTGGCTTTCGCTAAGCTTTCACCAATCTTAGCCAGTACAGTTGGAATCAGCGTCTCAGCCATTTGTGCGGCCTGTAAACCCATTTTTTCACCTAACGTTGGACGCTTACGTGTATTAATCACATACACATCGTGCTGAGATAATAAACTCAGTAGATATTCATCTGAAGTTTGTAATTTATCCACAAGATTCAGGGTACGTGCATCTTCGCCATACCAATGTTCCCCTGTTGCCACTTTTTCAACATTAAGTTGTGGGCGATATTTTTCTACAAAATGCTTAAATAAAACATGTGTCTGTTGCAGTTCTTCCTCGAACTTAGCTTTGCCTTCGGCAGTATTTTCACCAAACATGGTTACAGTGCGCTTATATTGACCTGCAGTGTACATTTCAAAATCGACATTATGTTGTTTGAGTAAACGATTGAAATTTGGTACTTGTGCAACTACGCCGATTGAACCAACCACAGCAAAAGGTGCGGAAATAATTTCATTGGCGATACACGCCATCATGTAACCGCCACTTGCCGCCACTTTATCTACGCAAATAGTGAGATGAAAGCCTGCATCACGTAAACGTACCAATTGTGCAGCTGCTAAACCATAGCCATGTACCATACCACCTGGGCTTTCTAAACGTACCACAACACGGTCATGCCCTGCTTTTGCGGTCGCTAAGATCAGTGTGATTTCCTCACGCAAGGTATCGGCGGCTGATGCTTGAATGTCGCCTTTGAAATCTAGTACAAAAATTTTCTCATCATTTTTTTTACGAGCTTTCGCCTCTTTGACCAGTTGTTGCATCAATTGCAGCAACTCTAAGCGAGAGGATGTCGTTTGTGCGATTTTTTTTCTTTGTTCGTTTAATCGTGCATTTAAATGACTTACACGAATTTCAGCAGGAAACTTAGGCAAATGGAATAACATAAAATTAGTGCTCTTCTTAATATCATCTTTATAAGCTTAAGATGTGGTCAGTGAGTGTAAATTGCAACACCTATTTAAAAAATAACGCTATTTATATGATGATAATTTTATTACATGCTAACTATAGCTATTCAGTTCAAATGATTTTTTCTCATGGAATAATATTAAAATCTAAAACACTCATAAAAAAAGAGCCCGTAGGCTCTTCATTTCAAAAGAATATATATTAAAGATCAACCAAAACGACCTGTAATATACGCTTCAGTTAATTGATGATCTGGTTGAGTAAACACTTTTTCAGTCGCGTTGACTTCAATCAAATCACCCAAATGGAAATAAGCAGTACGGTCTGAAACACGTGCAGCTTGTTGCATTGAGTGCGTGACAATTGCAATGGTAAATTGTTCAGACAATTCAGAAATCAATTCTTCAATTTTTGCCGTTGCGATTGGGTCAAGTGCAGAACATGGCTCATCCATTAAAATCACTTCTGGGCTTACTGCAATAGTCCGTGCAATACATAAACGTTGTTGCTGACCACCTGAAAGACCCGTACCCGGTTGGCTTAAACGATCTTTCACTTCGTCCCACAAACCAGCTTTACGCAAACTATTTTCCACAATTTCTTCTAAATCGTATTTGTCACGTGCCAAACCATGTAGCTTCGGCCCATAAGACACATTATCAAAAATTGATTTTGGGAATGGGTTCGGCTTTTGGAACACCATACCAACTTGGGCACGTAACAACACAACATCAAGGTTTGGGTCATAGATATCTTGACTGTCTAAAGTGACTTTACCTGTGACTCGGCAGCTATCAATCGTGTCATTCATACGGTTTAAAGTACGAAGGAAAGTTGATTTACCACAACCAGACGGGCCAATAAATGCAATTACTTCATTTTTATAGATATCAATATCAATACCTTTAATTGCTTCACTGTCACCATAGTAAACATGTACGTCTTTGGTGCTAATTTTCACTTCAGTCGATTTTGGCTTTTTTGTGGTTGTAGCCGTATCGAAGTGTGGAACAAACGCAGTATTAGATTGCTGAACTTGTGCTTCAGTTGAATTAAATTCTGTTTGCTGTGGATTCACGGACTTATCCTTTTCTACGGCGTTCATAATATCAATCGTATTCATTCTACTCTCCTCAATTACCAACGCACTTCAAATTTCTTACGAAGCCAAATCGCAAGGCTGTTTAAACTCACCAATAAAACCAGTAGCACAATAATCGCAGCTGCGGTACGCCCTTCAAAGAAGTTACGCAATTCATTACCTTGCCACAAATAAACTTGTACAGGTAACGCTGTTGCTTGATCAAGCGGGCTTGTCGGAACGCTGGCAACAAATGCACTCATCCCGATTAAAAGCAAAGGTGCTGTTTCACCCAATGCGTGCGCGACACCAATAATCGAACCAGTCATGATGCCCGGTAATGCAAGCGGTAACACATGATGGAACACTGTTTGGAATTTCGATGCACCTAAGCCCAATGCAGCCTGACGAATTGACGGTGGTACTGCTTTTAGCGATGCACGCGTGGTAATAATTACGGTCGGCAAAGTCATCAAACTGAGAACCAAACCACCGACCAATGGTGCAGAAAGTGGTAAATGCATCCAACCAATGAAAATTGCAGCGCCGAGTAAACCAAATACAATCGAAGGAACAGCTGCCAAGTTATTAATGTTGACTTCAATAATATCGGTCATAAAGTTTTTCGGTGCAAATTCTTCAAGGTAAATCGCACTTGCAACACCAATTGGAATCGAAATCACGATCACAATGAGCATCATGAATAATGAGCCCATGAACGCACCCGCTAAACCACTGCTTGCAGGCGAACTACGTGAGTCAGGTGTCACAAATAAATTGGTATTAAAGGTACTTTGAATAATCCCTTGTTTTTCTAATTTATCTGCAAGTTGACGCACTTCTGGATCGAGTTGCTGCTGATCATCAGGCAAAGAACGATCAATATTGCCAGCCAACCATACATCAACATTGGCATCAGCTAAGAATTTGATGTCTTCTTTGGTTCCAATCAATGACGGATCTTTAAGTATCATGTCACGTAAACGATAAGATTCAGAACTGGTGTAAATACTATTGAGATAATCACGCTGTGATTCTAATGACGGATCTTTTGACACAATGCCGTTTACGATCAAAGCATCCCAATCCACCATCCCCATCTTCGTTTGCCAAGCAACAAAGCGCTCTTCAAACTGTGCAGGCGTTTCACTCGGCATCTGTTTCGGTTTTGCACCCGCATCAATAATTGCAGGATCAAAGTAAACAGGTACTGTCATACTACTTTGCCAAAAAGCGGGTAAGCCTTTCGCCAAAATACTGCCGAACAATAAGGCAACAAAGGCAAGACCAATGATCACAGCAGTAAAACCAGCGATACGGAATGTTTTTTCTTTACGATGGCGTCGAGCTAAAGAGCTTTGAATTCGACTTTTACGTTGATCACGCAGTTCCGCAGCCGCTTGTGGATCAAATACGTTCTGATCCAGAGGAGATGTATTTGAACTCATTCGTATTGCTCACGATATTTACGCACGATATAGAGTGCAATAATGTTTAAACCCAAAGTGATCACAAATAATGTTAGACCAAGGGCAAACGCCACCAACGCTTGAGGACTGGCAAAATCAGTATCACCGGTCAACTGCTTCACAATTGTCACAGTCACTGTTGAAACTGCTTCAAATGGATTGGCATGTAATAACGGACTGTTCCCTGCTGCCAGCACCACAATCATGGTTTCGCCAACTGCACGAGAAACGGCTAGTAAAAATGCACCTGTAATACCGGGTAATGCAGCTGGTAAAACCACCTGACGAATCGTTTCCGACTTAGTTGCGCCTAAACCTAAAGAACCATCACGTAAGGCACGAGGTACTTGCGTGATAATGTCATCCGATAAAGATGAAACGAATGGGATAATCATGATCCCCATAACAAAACCAGCAGTTAACGCACTGGTTGCATTAATGTAGATTCCAACGCTTTCACCGAGCATTTTAAAGAACGGCCCGATGATCATCATGGCAAATACACCGTAAACAATCGTTGGGATACCCGCCAACACTTCAATGGTTGGTTTCGCCCAAGAACGTAAGTTCGGTGATGCATATTCAGCAAGATAAATCGCAATCATTAAGCCGACTGGTACTGCAACAAGCAAGGCAATACCACTCACCATAAATGTGCCCCAAAGTAGCGGTAAAATACCGTAACTACCTTCGGCATTGCCTGATGTACTAAATCCTGGATTCCATTCGGTACCAAAGAAAAAGTCAACTGGGCTAACAAATTTGAAGAAGTGTAATGCTTCACTAAGCATTGACATCACGATACCAATGGTCGTGAGAATCGCCACGCCTGAACATAGAATCAAAGCAACATTAATCGCTTTTTCAACTTGGTTACGAGCACGATACTGCTGACTTAAACGACGTTTTGCCCAAACCAAACCTGCTAAACCAGCACTCAATACCACTGCTAATTTTGCATATGAGCCAATCGTTTCGAATTTTGCCAGTTCTCGTGCTGCGGCTATTTCATAGACTGCTGGTTGATCTGTTACCCCAAAACCTGAAGCAATCGCCTGTACGCGATCGATCAGAACATCACGACCTGCCGCATCTAAAGTTGCACTAACTGACGCTGGAATATTATTAAAAATGATATGTTGTAGAACGCTTGGCTCTACCAAATTCCAAATGATTAAAATTAAAAAAGCAGGAATACCACACCACAATGCGACCAATGCACCATAATAGCCAGGACGCGAATGTAGTGTTGCTGAGTTATTCCCCATACCTGCTAGGTTACGGCTTTTACGCAGCCCGATTTGATATGCAATTGCCACAAGGGCTAACAACACACCGATAAGTAGCAGATTCATGTAATCTCCACTGTTTTCTCAATTTTGATCATTTGAAAAAACTTAGCTAGACAAAAAGGCTGATGATCCCATAACAGTTCCATCAGCCTCCGTTTTAAACCATCTTATTTAGCAGTTTTACCAGCTTTAAAGTCAGCCAAGACTTTTGCACGCTCTTTGTCGCTCATTGCGATCAAACCAGCTTTATCAAGTTTAGAACCTTTACCAGAAGATTTCTTGTTCAAGAAAAACTCAACATATTCAGGTAGACCTTTGATTGATTTTAAGTGCTCGCCTTTTACATAGAAGAATAAAGGACGAGAAACAGGATATTTACCACTTAAAACTGTTTGTTCAGATGGCGTTACCCCATTTACAGTCGCAACACGTAATTTGTCACGGTTTTGATCATAGAAAGATAGACCAAATACACCGACTGCATGTGGAGACGTTTTTAAGCGAGCCAATGTTTCAGTATAGTCGCCTGCGATTTCGATCACTCGACCATCTTTACGGAAACTTGAACAGACTTTCTTCTGTTCTTCTTTTTCTAGGCTTGCGATATAACCATAAGTTTCACAGCCTGCATCAACCATTTTCTCTTGAAACACTTCACGTGTACCGTGGTTAGATGCTGGAATCACCAAAAGAATAGGCTCTTTCGGTAAAGTCGTGTCAATTTGATTCCAAGTGGTATATGGGTTTGGAACCAATTTACCTTTAGACGGTAATTGAGCTGCCAACGCTGTAAATACATGCATTGGTTTTAATTTGAATGCAGCTTTGCTTGCGCTAGAAGCGAAAACAATACCGTCATAACCAATTTTAATTTCTTGAACTTTATTTACGCCTGCTTTTTTACATGCTGCAAGTTCAGTATCTTTGATCTTGCGTGAAGAATTGGCGATGTCGATGGTGTTATCACCCACACCTTGACAGAATTGCTTCAAACCACCTGAAGAACCACCAGAACCAACAACTGGGGCTTTGAATTGTGGGAAAGTATTACCAAACTCTTCTGCAACGATACTTGCAAAAGGCAATACAGTTGATGAACCAGCAATTTGAATCGTATCACGAGCTGCATTTGCAGTCGTTGCTACAGCGGCACCCGATACGGCTAAGGCAATGGCGATATGACGTGGATTTAAGCGCATTCTGATTTCTCTCATTGATGCAATTCGGAACACAACACTTTTTAAATCAAGTGTTGTACTTTGGTTAAATGCATTTTGAGTGGATAATATGACAATTAAGTGACAACTTTATGACGCTTTTATGATGATCTTTTTTTTAATTGTCAGTTTTATAATTATATTAACTTGTGTTTCAACGCTTTCACGACATTTTTGCATAAAAATTGTTATTCGTCATAAAACAGAAAAGGCACGAGTTTCGTGCCTTTTCTCGATGAACTAAGATCGCATTAATCAATCGCAGTCACATAAGTTCCTGCAACAATTGCATCTTTAATTCGGTCTGCCTCCGCAAGCACTAAATCAAGCAAATGCTGTACATTTTCAAGCGTCGCCACTGGGCTTAAAGTGGTCATTTTCAAAGATTGAACATTACCCACTTTCGTTACGCCAATATTTGCCTCACCACGCGCAAACAATTCATCTGCAACGTTTTGATTCAAGCTATCAATAAATTCTGCTGGATAGCCTGCAGGTGCGACACGGAACAACACTGATGCAAATTGCGGATCAATCAACAACTCCAGACCCGCAGTTGCTTTAATATAATCTGCCACTTGACGTGTCAGCGTTACACCATGGTCAATCATCGAACCATACAGCTCTTCGCCCAATGCCTCAACCGTCATCCACAATTTCAATGCATCGAAACGACGTGTAGTTTGCAATGACTTCGATACAAGGTTCGGTACGCCATGCTCTTCATCATAAGCAGAATTTAAATATTCAGCTTCATAATGCATAAAGCGATAGTTTGCTTCGTGTTTCAACAAGAAAGCGCCACAACTAATACTTTGGAAATAATGCTTGTGGAAATCTAGCGTAATCGAATCTGATAATTCAATGCCATCGAGCATTGCACGATGGTCATTAGACAAAATCAGTGCACCGCCCCAAGCTGCATCAATATGCATCCAAGAACCGTACTTAGTGGTAATTTCACGGACTTTCTTGAGTGGGTCAATCGCACCTGCATCGGTCGTGCCCGCAGTTGCAACTACACACGCCACGATTTTTCCTTCAGCTTGAAGATGCGCCATGGTTTTTTCCAGTGCATCGACATCCATTTGGGCATTATCATTGACAGGAACCGTCACCACAGACTGGAAGCCCATGCCCATCATTGCCATGTTCTTTTGCACAGAAAAGTGTGCATTTTCAGAACAGATGACTTTGACGTTTTTCATGGCCTCGGCTGGAATACCATCACGCTGAACAGACCACGTCTTACCGTTTTCGTCTTTCCAGTTTTTCGAGATACACCAGTCACGCGCAAGCAATACACCCATCAAGTTAGACTGTGTACCACCAGAGGTAAATACACCTGCCTGACCTGCACCATAGCCCACTTTTTGACGTAACCAGTCAATCAATTGCACTTCCATCAATGAACCCGCTGGGCTTTGATCCCATGAATCCATCGATTGGTTGGTTGCATTAATTAACACTTCCGCAATTTGGCTAGTCACCATAGTTGGGCAGTGTAAATGTGCAAGTGAATGTGGGTGATGAACTTTTAAACTTTTATTCAGGAAAAGCTCAACCATACGTTGTAGTGATTGCTGTACACCTAAGCCTTCTTTCGATGGATTAAATGAAATGGCAGCACGCAAATCTTTAATGCTGCCACCCGTGTACATTTTGTCATTTTGCAACCATGCTGAAACGGCGGTTACCGCTTCGCCCATTGCAGACTGATAGTCAGCAATGGATTGAGCATCATTGCAGAGTAAGGCTTTACGATGTTCTGCAAAATCAACCATAATTACGCGCCTCGAGTTGCAACAAGTGCTTCAGCAATCGCTTTTCTGAAACGAGCAACCGCTTCTACGCATTCATCATGAGTGATAATCAACGGACAAAGTAAACGAATAACCGTACCGTAACGACCACCTTTTTCTAACAATAGTTTATTGTTAAAACAAGCTGTTTGGATTGCCGCTGCCAATTGACCATCTGCAGGTAAAGAACCCATATGGTCCGCTGGTTTACGCTCATCGACGATTTCAACACCGATCATCAAACCACGACCACGCACGTTACCGATACATGGGAATTCTTGCGCTAGTTTTTTGAACTCAGCTTGTAAGAAATCGCCACGCTCTTGTGCATTTTGCGCAAGGTTTTGTTCAGCAATGGTTTTTAAAACCACTAAACCTGTGCCCATCGCCAACTGGTTCCCACGGAATGTTCCCGTGTGACCCGCAGGTTGCCAAGCATCAAATTTACGTTTAATTCCTAATACAGCCAACGGTAAACCACCACCGACTGCTTTTGACATGACGACAACATCAGGCTCGATACCTGCATGTTCATAGGCAAACATTTTACCTGAACGTGCAAAACCAGCTTGGACTTCGTCCAAAATTAAAACGATGTTGTGCTTTTCTGTCACTTCACGAATTTTTTGCAACCATTTCACTGGCGCAGTGACCACACCGCCTTCACCTTGAATCGCTTCAAGAATTACAGCTGCAGGTTTTGTTACACCACTTTCTACATCTTCAATAAAGTTTTCAAAGAAGTAAGTTAAAGCATCAACACCCGCTTCACCGCCTAAGCCTAATGGGCAGCGATATTCATGCGGATACGGCATAAATTGTACGCCTGGCATTAAACCATTGACCGAATTCTTAGCAGACAAGTTTCCTGTCATGGCAAGCGCACCATGGGTCATACCATGATAACCACCAGAAAAACTAATCACTGAACTACGACCTGTATAGGTTTTTGCCAGCTTAATTGCTGCTTCAGTCGCATCTGCACCCGCTGGGCCACAGAACTGTAAGCAATATTCTTCTTTACCACCTGGCAAATGTGCCAAAAGTGCTTCAGTAAATGCATCTTTTAAAGGGGTTGTTAAATCTAAAGTATGCAATGGCAAGCCACTTGCCAAGGTATCTTGAATACTTTGAATTACCGCAGGATGGTTATGACCTAAAGCCAATGTTCCAGCCCCAGCTAAACAGTCGAGGTATTGTGTACCTTCAACATCGGTCACCCAGCAACCTTGTGCTTTCGCTATCGCTAACGGTAATTTACGTGGATAGCTACGAACATTGGATTCCATCTGACTTTGGCGAGTCAAATAATATTCGTTAGTAGCATTGGCAGGATTTACGGAAGAAGCGCTCATATCGAATTACCATCTCTGATATGGGTAAAAGAAATAAGTCTGGTGACTTGCGGTCGTTTGACTCGGTGCTTTTTAGAATCTAGTTTAGACACAAAGTTTGATATCTTTCAACTAGGTGCGAGATGATACCTAATTTTGCAAGAAAATAAACATTTTTTATGCCGAACCGCCATCTATATTATTGAAAAAATTTTCTTTCTAATAATTAGAATGAATTATCATCATACTATGTGACAAGCTCAAGAAAGTATGCTTTTTTTAACGCCATTTATATTTTTAGATAAATGGTCTCAATGAGCTAGATAACACTATAATTTTTAATTATTTTTATTTCATTCTTCTGTTGCAAAACACTGCTAATTTATTACAAAGACACCACAAAATATGCAGAAGTTCACCATCACTTCTTTTTAAGATCAAAGCTGTAAAAATAATGTTTAAAAATCAAATTTTGAGGAAATATTTATGCGTAGTTTAGCTCTTGCTACATTGATGCTCGGCGCATCGCTTAGCTCAACCATTTTTGCACATGAGGCGGATACCTTGAACTACAATCTCGTCAATCTTCAAGCGGACGCATCACGCCAAGTTGCCAACGATGAAATGCGTGCTGTGCTGTATATTGAGAAAAGCCACAAACAGCCTGCGGAACTGTCCAATCAAATTAATCAATTGATGAATCAGGCTCAGTCAATCGCACGAAAATATCCTCAAGTGAAAGTCGAAACAGGTACACAAAGCACCTACCCTGTGTATGACAATGACAATCAAAAACTGAAAGAATGGCGTGCACGCGCTGAAATCCAAATCGAAAGTAAAGATTTTAAAGCCGCAAGTCAGTTAATTAGCGAGTTACAACAAAGCTTCCAAACTCAATCTATTAACTTTACCGTTTCGGATGAACAGCGTAAAAAAGTTGAAAATGAGTTAATGGTTGAAGCATCTAAAAACTTTCAGCAACGTGCCTTAGCGATTAGCCAAGCGTGGAATAAATCGCAGTACACATTGGTCAATCTGAACTTGAATACCAGCAATTATTTCCCACAACCAATGATGCGTGGCGGTATGGCAAAATTCTCAATGGCGGAAGCTGCACCAGCTCAAGACATGGCGGCGGGCGAATCAAAAATCATGGTCAATGCCAATGGTTCGATTCAGTTTAAATAAAATGGATATAAACGGAAAAGCAGAAAACTGAGTTTTCTGCTTTTTTCTTGCGTGTGATTTTGTCCACGCTAGCAAATTCACAGGATGATTATTAAATCAATGTCACTTAAAATTCTGATCAGGATTTATTCGCCTTTTTGATTGGTTTTTTAATCAACAGCTAAATTCTGCAATGAGTCCCAAGCGGCTTTGGCGAGTATTTCCCGATAATTTTTCGGAGAAGTCACTACCTTTTTAGACAACCAAGCTCGACAATAACTTTCCGTTGCACCAATCACCAAAGACATGACTAATTCAGACGGAACCAATTTCAATAAATCAACATTGCTATAAGCTGAAATAGAAGTAATTATTTTCCGATTCCTAAGCTTATTCTTTTCATTGAGTGTGTCGTGATGTTCACTCTGCATCACTCTAAAATGAGCCAACATTAAAAACTTTGCGAACTGTGGTTGATCCGACACCCAATCTACATAGCTAAAAATCAATGCATCGAGTACTTCATTTAACGATTGTGCATTTTCCAAATATTGATCTCTTAACAACGCTTGATCATCTAAAGCGGCAAAAACCAATGCAGCAATGATCCCCTCTTTATTTTTGAAGTGATGATAAATCGCCCCAACACTGCTTTCAGATTTTTCTCGGATCATTTCAATACTGGTTGCATCTAAACCAAATTCGAGAAAACAGGACAACGAATCCGACAAGATTTGTCTTTTGAGTAATGATCGACGTTGTGGGTACAGTCGTTCTAAAAGTTGCTGAGCCGTTTGCATAATTTTTAAATCTACCAATCATCAAAACTATTGTGTATGACTTGACGAAGACTGTAAACAGAATTATATTCTATTATAGAATTTAATTCTGCTTTTATGTGAGATATTGAAATGGCATCAACTTTAGATATTTGGAATAAAACCTCTGCATTACCCGCAGGAAAATGGACTTTCACACGAATGCTTTGTCTGAAAGCACCTTATTTCGGCAGTATTTCGCCATTATTTGAGGAACTTAAACCAAATTTCTGCAAAATATCGATTAAGAAAAAGCGTTCAGTACTGAATCATCTAGGGACGGTACATGCGATTGCGATGTGTAATATGGCTGAACTTGCTGGCGGTACCATGACCGAAGTGACAGTTCCGTCAACGCATCGCTGGATTCCAAAAGGCATGACCGTTGAATATTTAAAGAAAGCAGGCACCGATTTGATTGCGATTGCAACACCAGTCGAAAGCAATTACGACTGGGAAAAAGCGGGTGAATATCTCGTGAATGTCGATGTAATTGATCGGAACAACGATAAAGTATTCCATGCCACTATTACGATGTGGATTTCGAAGAAGAAATAATTCATCAATTCCCCAAGTCATGTGCCTTGGGGAATTAATGCGACTGTAATCTGCTGATTAAAGAAGTCTTTTAAACGCATAACTGCATAATGTGAAGACTAAATAAAATTTAAAACATCATCATTGCTTTATATTTGATTTTTCTAAAAATTAATCCATTTCATAAAATCTTGATTTCCCAAGTACACCGACACTCGTTATAATATTGATCAGCTTATTTATACTCTGATCATAATGGTTCATTCTTCGTTGTTAGCGTCTAGTCCAAACATGGTCAACGAACAAGATATTGTTTTCGAGAAACTTGCACCTCGAACTGTCGGGCGTAAAGCGACCATTACCAAAGAAGAATTGTTTCAGGCAACCTTAAATTTAATTGGGCCTCAAAAAAGCATCGCGTCATTAAGCTTAAGAGAAATTGCGCGTGAAGCAGGCATTGCACCCAATAGTTTTTATCGACACTTTAAAGATATCGACCAACTTGCCATCGAACTGATTGATCAAGCAGGCATCGTGTTACGACAAATTATTCGAGAAGCTCGAATGCAAGCCTCGTTAGAACACAGCATTATTCGCAGTTCGGTAGAGATTTTTACTCAACAATTAGACGTTGATGAAGGCTATCTGGGCTTATTACTGCGTGAAGGATATACAGGCTCGGCTTCCTACAAAGCAGCAGTTGAGCGTCAACTGAATTCTTTTGAACAGGAACTTCAAGATGATTTGGTGCGCATGGAAAAATTGAAAGGTCATCAAATTGCTCGACCAGATTTAGTCGCAAAAGCCATTACCCAATTGGTGTTTAATATGGGCGC
>JAVXBC010000040.1:0-19807 GCA_036660195.1 Acinetobacter sp. | reverse complement strand
TCTGGTGTGAGCTTGTCATCAACGGAATTGGCGGACGAACAATCGACGAAGCCAAGCGAAAATTAACCAATGATGAGTTGCAAATATGGCGAGCCTATCGTGATAAACGTGGCTCTCTTTTTGTTGGTCGTCGTATTGAGCAAGCGATTGGCGGTCTAATTTCTTTTTATCACAATGGCAAGGTGAAAAAAGAACATTGGATTGAGCCTTTTGACGTTTGCCCTCATGAGGATGTAGTTGAAGAAGTTGAGACCACATTTGAAGAAGAGGCAATGAAGCGTCTGCAGAAACAGCTATAATTGGTTTCAAGGTGTGGTCATCATGACCACACCTTATTTTTTAGTAATGCCTTAGGAGGCTATATGACTGTGAATTATGAAGCGATAGGTCGCTATGTGACAGCAGAGGAAGCAGTCACGAATTTGTTACGCCAACAAGGGCAGCTTGTAACTCAGATCGAAAGTATTTTGTTGCGTACTAAGCAAAATTACTCTTCTACCAATACGATCCGTATTGTAGAGACGGCAAAGTTGATTGAATTATCTAGTGAATTGAATCAATCACAGTCAGTTTTGCTTGATATGGTTCGAGAGGCTAACCATTATGCTGATGATGCTAATAAGCCAAAGATTCGATTAGCAGAATAGGTTATATGTTCAAAACCACTCCTAACAATCATATTTTCTAGCAGGCATAGCAAATAAGATACCGCTAAGGTTGTTGCACTTTTGAAAAAATTGGATTAGGCTTTTGAAGTCACAGCAAAATCTGTGATTTGGGTTAGCGTCCAAAAAATTCATCATGGTCAATGACCGCTATGGCGGTTTTATTTTGCCTATAGCTTTTTACAACTTGTAGAAAGTGCCCGCTATGGCGGGTTAGGTAGGAGCACTTCGGTGCGCCAGACTCATGATGACTGGTAACGCTAATCCTATCTAATCCGCCACCATATTTATTAGCGTGAGTTTGGTGGTGAAAATTCCTTTTATGGAGTAATCATCATGAATACTAAATCAAAAATCGTAAAATTTAATAATCAACAAGTGCCCGTTTTCATGCAGGGCGATAAACCATACGTTTTGATGAAGCCAATTTGCGAAAATATTGGCTTAGATTGGAACTCTCAGAAGAAACGTATTAATAGAAATGCTGTATTGTCTAAAGGTAAGGTCATGATGACCTCACCCTCTAATGGTGGTGATCAAGAGTACATTGCATTGCCATTGGGAATGTTAAACGGCTGGTTGATGGGTGTTGATGCCAATAAGGTTCGACCTGAAATTAAAGATACTTTGGTTAAGTACCAACTGGAATGTTATGACGTACTTTATAAGCACTTTGTGCCTAAGCCGCCAAAGCAGATTGATATGTCTATGTATGTGAGCAAAGACGTTCACAACAAACTATCGCTAAAATATCACCGTATGTTTAGAGAATACGATGACATGATTGATACCATGCGAACTCAAGTAGAGGCTATGCAGCGTAAATGCCGTCGTTATGATTTTAAAATGGCGCGTAGTGCAATCAGTATTGAAGAAGCTGCTAGTGTTTTAAAAGTACCTGTAGCCAAAATTAAGAAAGTTTTTCAGGATGAATTTATTATCGAAGAGCGTTGTGCTTATGTGGAAAGTAGTCGACCGATATTGAAACTGACAGAACGTGGCAAGTCATTCGATGTAATTTTTATCCAAAACGAGATAGTTGCCAACGGTGTAGAAGAAGTCATTATGATCAATGAAGATGGTATGGCTTATTTGCGTGGTCGAGTTTGATTTTAGATTTCATGAATAAGTAAGTTTGTGTAATTTTAAATCTAATAGTATGATCCCTGTCATTGATAATAAAATGATGGGGATTTTTGTGAAAAACATTATCATAGCTATGGGATTAGGTTTTGGGTTGGTGGGTTGTGCAGTAACTCCACCAGTTCCATCCGAACCTGCTAAATTTGAAAAAGTATACCAGATTGATGGCTTAAATCAGGCTCAGATTTATGATGGGGCTAGACAATGGTTTGCAACCGCCTTTCGTTCTGCGAATGCGGTTATCCAATATGAAGATAAGACTACTGGAGCAATTATAGGTAAGGGTAACATGACATATCGTTGTGCAGGTTTTGCTGATTGCATGACTGTTACATCGGGAGATCGTGTTGATTTTACAGTGCGTGTAGATACGAAAGATGGGCGCATGCGAGTAAGTTACGATAACCTTACTCACTATAAGCCTGCCCAGGTAATTAGTGGTGTTCGCTACAA
Source organism: Acinetobacter sp. (assembly GCA_036660195.1). Lineage (GTDB taxonomy): Bacteria > Pseudomonadota > Gammaproteobacteria > Pseudomonadales > Moraxellaceae > Acinetobacter. The sequence continues at coordinate 17,546 of JAVXBC010000040.1, read as the reverse complement.
TGAAACAAATAGGCCTATCACTGAAAATTATCCATCTGCCAAAGTAATTATTGATGAATTAAATAAGTCATCAGACGAAATGGCTGAAAAAATTAAAACTCAGCAAAAAGTGAATGCTGATTGGTAAATAAATAGTTTTAAAAGCCCCGATTTTCGGGGTTTTTTTATGTCTGGAGAAAAATCATGGCGACAAACTTAGGTACTTTGACCTTAAACTTATTGGCAAATACTGGGTCATATACTCAAGGTTTGCAGCGTGCTGAACGTCAGACAGAAGAAAGCACTGAAAATATGGCTGAGGGATTTGACTTAGTTGGCAAGTCGGTTGCGGCGTTGAGTGGTGTTGTTGCTGGTATTTCTGTTGCTGGGGTTGTTGCATTTGCAGCAGAAACGATAAATGCAGGCAATCAAGTCAAAAAATTAGCTGATTTATCAAATGCAGACACCCAACAGTTTCAATATTATGCAGTTGGTGCAAAAACGGCAGGTATAGAAATCGAGCAATTTGCAGATCAAATGAAGGATATGCAAGATCGAATAGGTGATTTTCAACAAACAGGCGGTGGTCCACTGGCTGACTTTTTTACAAATATCGCACCTTTGGTTGGTGTCACTATTCAACAATTCCAGAAATTATCTGGACCAGATGCAATGCAGCTTTTTTATGATTCACTTGAAAAAGTATTTGCAACCGAAAATGATATTAAATTTTACATGGAGGGGATAATTTCAGATTCATCAAAACTTGTGCCTTTGCTGCGAGATGGTGGTAAAGGGTTTCAAGAATGGGGGGATCGCGCAAAAGAAGCGGGTGCTATTATGTCGAATGATATGATTAAGCAACTATCTGATGCTAAAGAAAACTTACAAATACTTGATTTAAAGTGGCAAGGATTTAAGACGACTTTAATCAATGATGCGATGCCAGCATTTACAGCAATTTCTAAAAATATAGATACTGTAACTAATGTGATGATGGTTGGTGGGGCCTTTATGGTGGGGATGTATATCCCTACGATTTATAGTGCTGCTACTGCTTTGGGTGAGAAGGTGGCTGCATGTTTTGCGGATGTTCGGGCAACTCAGCTTGCAAATGAAATCGCAGCTCAGCGAGCGGCTAGACTTGTACAGCTCACCGAAGTTGAATTGAATAACGCACGTGTGCAAGCAGCTCGTATGACTGGTATGGCTCGTTTGGCTTTTATGGAGCGTACTATTATTCCATTGGAGCAGCAACATACAGCAGCCGTTGCAGCGAATACCGTTGCACAGAATGCAAATAATGCAAGTAAATCAATGGCTGCAAGAGTGATGAGTGGGTTGTCAGCCGTTATTGGTGGTCCTGTTGGTCTAGGTGTGTTGGTTGCTAGTGTTGCTGCGGGATATTTGCTGTTGAGTGATAACACTGATAAATCAACTAAGTCATTAAATGAAAATGGTGCGGCTGTTGCTGATGTTGTTATTAAGTATCAACAACTTTCAGATGCACAACAGCGAACACAATTGCGAGCTCAGACTAAGACTTTAGTTGAGCTAACAGATGGGTATAAGGATGCATCAAATAAGCTTTTGTCTTATGTGATTAATATTGAAAAATATGGTTATGTGTCTGCTGAAGCAGCAGAAAAAGTTGGTGAACTGTTGTTGCAATATCAGAACGGGAAAATCTCATCTTCTGAATTAGCAGCAAAAATAAATGCTTTGTCTGGTGTGAGTGCTCAAGCAAAATCAAAGATTGATGAGCAAACTGGTGCTGTAAAAATTGCTAAAGATGAAATGCTTAAGCAAAAAGCGGTGACTGAGGCAATGATTAAAGAGAATCAGGCTCTTGCGGATTCTCACCAAAAAGTTGCTGTGGGTGTAAATGAATATGCAGTTGCAATGAATAAGCTTACGAATGAGCAGCGTTCTTATGTAAATCAAGTTAAGTCTGACATTGTAAGTGATAAATTTGTTCAAGATCAGATTAAAAATGGTATCCCTCGCGATCGTGCTGAATTTAGACGAGATGCTTTTGTGGGTGCAAAAGTTGATTTAGCTAAACCAAATGAAATTCCAAAATTGGTTAAAGATGCTGAGATGGAAGCTTGGGCATTGAATCAGCGTGAAAAAGCGCGTGAAGAAGCTGAAAAGAAAGCAGAAGAGGCTGCTAAGAAACGTCAAGCCGCTAGAGAAAAAGCTAGAAATGATGCTGAAAAGAAAGCAGAGGATCAAGCAAAGTCTAGAGATAGTATTTCAACTGATTATGCAGATGATTTTAAGAAATTGGGCATTGATCATGCAAAAAATATTGCAGAAATTAATAAAGCTAATTTTCGTGCAGATCAGGCTAAATATCTCAAACTTGCTCAGGCTCGATATGATCATGAAACTGAAATGTATTTGCGTCAGGTTACAGAAGAGATTAATGCTCATAAGTGGTCTGAAGAATATAAGTTAAAATATTCGTATGGTACTCAACGAGAAATTGTTGAGAACTCTGGAAGATATAATGATGAGATCAAAAAATTAAAGCTTGAGGCATTAAATGAGCAAGAGCAACTTGAATTAGATGCGCTTGAGCGAAAAAATAAAGAACAGATTTTATCTGCAACAGAAGCATTTAGTTTTGAATCTGAAATTATTTTAAAACGTTATGCTTTGGAGCGTGATGAGATTATTAAGAACGCAACATTATCAGAGAAAGTAAGAAAGGAAAAACTTACCGAAAATGATTTTAAGACGTTTGGTGTTCTCGATAATGATGCTGCTGCTATTCAGTCACTATATCAAAATAGTGCTGATTATATGTTTGCAAAAAATAATCCTAATCAGTATGCAAAGTACCAATTGCAAAATCAGTATAGTGCCGATTTTGCAGGATTGAATGATGCATATAACAATCAACTTTCTGGTATTAATCAGATCGAAGATGCTGAGACTTGGTTTACACAACTTTTAGATGCAGAAGATAATTTTTTGCAGGCTAAAGCAGCACTTAATGCTAAATATGCAGCGCAAGAAAGCGATTTGCGCAAAGCTGAATTTGATGGTCAATTGGCAAGTAGTGAGCAGTTTTTCGGCTCAATGACAGACATGCTTAAAAACTCAGGTGCTGAGCGGTCTGGGATTTATAAAGTTATGTTTGCTACTGAAAAGGCAATGGCAATTGCGCGATCTATTATGGCTATTCAGACTGGTATTGCTGAAGCTTCGGCAAATCCGTTCCCAATGAATTTGGCGGCAATGGCAAGTGTGGCTGCTGCAACAGCGGGAATCATTGGCAATATTCAATCAGTTTCAGGGGTGTTTCACGGTGGTACTGACTATGTTCCGAAAGAATCATCGTATTTATTAGATAAGGGCGAGCGTGTTTTGTCACCGCGACAAAATACTGATTTGACTCGTTATTTGTCAAATCAACGACAAAGTTCAAATAGCGGTGCAACAATCAATATTACAAACAACACATCATCAAAAGTCGATGCAAGGCAGGGCCCAAATGGTCAAATGTATGTAACGATTGATGAAGTTGAGCAGTTTGTAAGTAACTCACTTGCACAGCCGAACAGTCGGATTTCTAAATCAGTTTCTCAAAATACAAGTGCTGCACGTAGGAGATAAGTATGGCATTAAATCGCTTGGCGTATTGTTCTACACAGCAGGGATATTCAGCAAACATCGGTGATGGTGTGATTGCTCAAAGTCTTGATGGGGGTGCAGATCGCTATCGTAGAGCATTGAAAGGTGTAGTTCACACGGTCAATTCAAGATGGGTTGTTAAAGAAGCTGGCTATCAATATTTAATGGCTTTTTATCGAGTCTGGGCTAGAAATCCTAATCAACCGTTTATTGCAAAACTTTGTGTTGATAGTGCAACTGTTGAAGATTATGAGTGTTTTTTCAGTGGTTCGCCTGTGCTTTCTGAAAAAAAAGGATTGGTCTTTATTGTTACTGCAACATTGAAAGTTAAGCCTTTGGTTATTCCAAATGGCATGGACGATTTGATTGTTGCTGCTGCCAATGGTGGTGGTGATTTGGCTTCATTAATGAATCCGCTGGAAAAGTTGGTCAATGAAGATTTGCCAACGGCTTTGGGGTGATTTATGACTGATTACACTTCATTTTTTCTCAATAATTCAGGTGGTGTTATGCCGCTTGAATGTGTTGAAATTTCACATCCAAATTTTTCTAAAGTATTTCGATATGTGAAAAATGACACAAGTGGAATTGTTGCAGCAGGGCAAAGTTATGATTATCAGCCGATGTCAGTCAAGCGCAATAACGTTTCAAATGATTTAGAGCAGACATTGAGTATCACACTTGCTGATATGCAAGATGAATTGATGCTTGCTGTTTTAAGTGCAATGTCAACAACTGAGCGTCCGAAAGTTGTGTTTAAAATTTTCTCTGATCAAGATTTGAGTGAGCCAATGTTGACATTGCAAACATTAGAAATTGCTGATTTTTCTAAAGATAGCTCAGGTCTTGTTACTTTTGATGCACAAGCACCGCAGTTAAATTCAGTTAAAACGGGTCGTGTCTATACATTTGAAGATTTCCCGTTATTGAGAGGTGTTTGATGAATTTAGATCAATTCTTAGATCGCACTTGGTCGCAAAATTACACGTGCAATGAATTTGCGTGTGAAGTTTGGCAGCACATTACAGGTGAAGATTTAACTGAACGATTAAATGCATTTTTAAACGGAAATGGATCATTTACACCACTTCAAATGCCTGAAAGTCCTTGTTTAGCTTTTTTTACACGAAAAGGGGCTGCAAGCCATATTGGTTTGTATGTGGAAGATCGTTTATTCCATTTGACTGGGCAGGGAGTGCATTTTGTTGAATTGGAAATCGTAGCAGGTGGTTTTCAACAACCGAGATTTTACAAATGAAAAAGACAGTTATTATTTGTCCTGATCCATTTAAAAAGGAAACATGGTCGGTTGCTGAAGTTGATGATGTTTGCGCGTACCTAAAGCAACAGTTTGATATGTTTCCTGAATTTGCAAAGATTTATCACGATTCAGTTGCACAGCAAAATGACATTACACCCAAATCTAAACGTGATATTGATCATCTTCAAAAATTAAATGGCGTGTTTTATGTTGTGATTTATCCAGCATGGATACAGCTTATTTATTTTGCTGTAGTCGCAATTATGGCTGCGTATGCTGTTTACAGCATTTTAACGATGCCTAAGATGAACAACAATGTTGCAGGTTCGGGCAATAACGAGCTTCAAAGTCGATCTAATCGGGCACGTTTAAAAGGGCGTATTCCAGACATTTACGGTCGGGTGCGTGCATATCCTGATCTTGCTGCAAACACTTATACAGTTTATCAAGATGGTGTTGAAATTGAAGAATGCTTGATGTGTGTTGGTCGTGGATATTATCAAATCCATGATGTACGTGATGCAGATACAGCTGCTGAAGGTATTTCGGGTATTTCTGTCTCGATCTATGATCCAGATAAATCGATTATCGGTACGGATACAATTTATAAAATCGGTCAAACATTTACTGAATTGCCGCTGTCTATTACGAAGTCTGCATCAATCAATGGTCAGACATTGCAGTCGCCAAATTCTAGAGCGATATCAGACAACACCACGTTGTATTTTATGACTGGCGGCATCATTAGATCGACTGATGCTTCTCTGAATTTCACTGAATTTTTCAGCGTCGGTGATGGTTTAGAAATCTCAGGCGCGGTGATTGGTATAGACAGCGCATCTGTCGGCGGTAGTATGATCGCTTATGAAGATGGCACTTTAGTCATTACAACTGATGATACTGTTGATCATTTAGAGTCATATCAGCGTTTAACGTTGGTCGGTGTGACGTTCTCATACAGTGTTGTCGGTGAAACTGATCCACAAATTGCAGATTTATCGGGAAGTTATACGATTGCAACTGCATCACATAGTGTTGTCGCGGGTAAAAACGTATATACAGTTGAACTGACCGCTTTTAAGCAAGTGAATTACAACTGGAATTATGTCACTGAAAATAATTTGACTGGCACAGCAAAATTTGAAGATTCGAATTTGGGTGTTAATTTAGATGATGTTTATTCAGTCAGTGCTATTCAGAATAATCAGATCACATTAGCAAATGCATCAACAGTCAATGATGACTGGGATAAAATCGGCACATTGTATAACGGATCAACTCAGGGTTTAAGTGTTGAAGTCTCACTTGATATTGTGAATACGCACTGGGTTGGTTGGATGGAGGTCTATAAAGAAGATGCAACCAAAATTACCTTTAATGTTTACTTTCCGCAGGGTTTGTATGGTGTAAACAAAAAAGGTAAGCAACATGCGCTTCAAATTGGGCTTATATTCCAGTTTCAGCACTTATCAAATTCTGGCATTCCAACGGGTGCGATTGATGAACGCTTTATTATTTTAGATATAAATAATCCAAGTTCTTTTGGTCGTACTTATACCTTTGATTTGCAGCAAGTTGGGAACTGTCGATTTAGAATTGCAAAAACAAATGTGGATACACCGTGGGCGAATAACATAACTGAGTCAAAGATTAAGGATGTTTATTTATCATCTGCTTATGATAAACATGCTTATGAAGGTGTAACAATTATTCGTACACGACAAGTTGCAACTGACGGTGCGCTTTCATTAAAAGAGCGTAAGCTTAATTGTTTGGTGACACGTAAATTGGCTGTTGATGGAACGGGGAGCTTGGTTGCAACGCGTGACGCAGGTCAAGCACTGATAAATCTTGCTTTAGATAAGTATGTTGGGCGTAGATCATCATTTGAGATTGATATAGCTCAGATTAAGTCTGAAATTGATAAAATTAAGCTGTATTTCGGTTCAAGTGATGCTGCTGAATTTAACTACACTTTTGATGATGATCAGCTAAGTTTTGAAGAGCAGGCAGGAATGATTGCTAGTGCATGTTTTTCTGAATGTAAGCGTTTCGGCAATAAATTACGCTTATCTTTTGAGAAGCCGCAAACAACATCAGTTCTATTATTCAATCATAGAAATAAAGTGCCCCAATCTGAAAAACGCACGTACTCGTTCGGAATCAAGAATGATTATGACGGTATTAAGATTGAATACACTTCGCCTGATGATGATGAGCGTGTGAATTATTATCTAAGTTATAACAGATCAACTGGAGTTGTGACTGAAGATAGTACAGCAACAAATCCGCTTGAAATCACAACGTCTGGGATCAGAAACCACGCTGTTGCAAAAACAAGGGCTTGGCGAGAATGGAATAAATTGCAACATCAACGTGTTTCAGTCGAGTTTGATGCACTAGATGAAAGTGAGTTATTAACGCGAAATGATCGTGTCTTGGTTGCAGATAATACAAGTCTTGCGACTCAAGATGGTGAAATTACTGCAATTGATGCTTTGATTTTGACATGTTCACAAAATGTTGAATTTGAGGCTGGTGTGCAGCATTTCTGTCATTTGCAAATGCAGAATGCAACAGTTGATATTATTGAATGTACACCAGGTGAGATGACTAATCAGATTATTCTGACTAGACCGCCCATGCAGCCGCTTGTTGTTGATCCTGATCGTTATGTCAAAACGCTTTATAGTGTGATTAAAGCAACTGATTCAGCGAAAAGTATTTTTATGCTCAGCGAAATGAATCCAAACGATCAGATGACTAACAAATTAGTATGTGTAAATTATTCTGATAAATATTATGAAAAAGATCATAGTTTTATCTAAATTTTAAATCTTAATCGAGCAGCCAAACGGCTGCTTTTTTATTGCTTGGAGAATAAGTCAATGGGTGAAGTAATTACTTTGCAAGAATTACAAGATGCAAGTATTGATGCAGCAAATTTGGGTGAAGCTGTGAACGGCAATGAAACGGGGGTGGTGACACCGCGTGAGGGTGAGCCATATTCGACATTGCCAGCGGCGATCAGCAAAATTGAAAACAGTGGTGGGTATATCACTGTTGCTAATTTAGCTGTATTAAATTCAATTGTTCCTGAATTTGATCATCAAATTGCTCGAGCTGATGATACGGGTAGCGAATATCGTTGGAATCCATCTGCTACGCCATCCCCGAAGTGGGAGGCAACTGGTCGTAATTACTTGCAGGATTCGAAAGACTATACAGATCAATATCTTAATAAAATCTCACAATTAAACGGGTGGTTTGATCCAAGCTTTAAAACTCTTGATATGTCTGCAAAGTCATACTTTGGACGGGAGCGTTTTTGGAACTCTTATGCGGGTTGGTCAAAAATCAAAAATACTTTCTTTGATGGATCAGCTCTTCGTCGTGCGGATGGTTACAATCAGACAACTTTCGGCGGCTTTACAACTTATTTAGATGAATTGGGCTTAAGTGTTGGTGATGAATTAACAGCTTATGTTCTGTGCGTTGGCAATGCGAGTACAGTGTATTCTGCTATCCGTTTTCATGATGCTGCTGATGCCGTTATTGGCACAACACAGCTTATGACGAACGAGTTGGGCTCAGATAATATCGTCACATCATTAACAATCCCGAAATGGCTTCGTAAAACCTTAACAATTCCAGCTAATGCGGTGAAATTGATTGTGTACCCGTATAACCTTTCTGGGTCGATTGGTTTTGATGTATTGTCGTTTTGGGTAGCAGCAGGCAATAGTGCAAAAGTATCTAAACTACCCTTATTTAATAGTGTGTTTCAAAAATTGAAAAATGTAGATTTAGAAAATAAAACGATTGCTCCATACAATGTTTATCTAAATTCAAAACACATCACTGAAAAAGTGGGCGATGCTGCATATGCAAATGTAGTGAAAATGGGTGGATTTTATGAAGTCGCGGCAAAATCAGGCTATATAAACAATATTCAATGTCGCGTGTGGAAGCCAACCCCATCCGATATGGAAGTTAAAATATTTGTGCGCGGTGCTACAGATTCGGGTGCTTTTACTCCGTCTTCTACACCAGCAATTGCAGCGTTTACAATCTTAGCAGCCAATTTCCCTAATTCTGAAAATGACTTAAATATTAGTCTTGCAACGCCGATTTATTTAGAAGCAAATCAAAAGCTGTATGTATTGTTCCGTGCTGTAGATAATGGGACATTCAATATGAAACGGTGGTTATATGATGCTGCATTCACACCTGTGCGTCACGGTTTCCCGTTGTCTACGGTGAGTGATTGGGGTACTGCATTTGCATTATCGGGTGCTTCAATTGGTTATGGTCAAACATCTATGTCTTTAACAAAAGATAGTGGTGAGTTTGATGCTAAAGCAGATGCGGTAAATATTCGATATGGCTCATCAAATGTTGATACTGCATTAAAAGCAATTGAAGCAGCAATGCCAAGTGCGAACAACCCTGTAATTATAATTCCTGCAAAAATCTATGCAGTTCAAAGCAAAGAAATGAATGTCTATTTCAGTAATCTACTTGCTGGGCTTGTATCGGACTACTTAGTCGATGTCTCTGCATCAGTTGGTGTCCAACAGTGTGAGCGTTTAGTTGTGAATTCTGCAATCACATCAACAGCAAATGCAACAATTACGCTTTCTGACAAAAAAACAGGAACACAGGTAGCTACAGCGACAACAAGTTTACAAGTTGTTGCAAGTAGTGCAAAAAGCGGTACCACTCAGAAAGTATCAGTGATTGGTGATTCATTGACATCAGCGGGTACAATCACACAAACATTGCTTGATAATGCATCAGCCGATGTTATGGGGGTGCAGTTGATTGGAACACTCGGAACTGGGCTGAATAAGCATGAAGGTCGAGGCGGATGGGGGATCAATAGTTATACAACTGCGGGTCCAACATATTGGGCATTCACAGTATCGGGTGTAACAGTTGCACCGCTGATCAATGCAACTGAATATACAAATAATGGTACAACTTTCCGAGTTCAGTCTGTCAATTTAACAAGCGGTGCGGGCACTATTATTTGTAGTGTGCAAAGTGGTACTTCACCCGCTGCATCGGGTACTTTGACTAAATCTAATGCCGTGGCTGGTGATGCAATGATTAACTTTAGTGCTTCAGCCGCACAAGCAGGCAATCCTTTTTGGATTGGTGGTGCTGTAAATTATCCTCAATATTTAATCAACAACAGTTTGGCTACGCCTGATTTTGTCGCAATCATGTTGGGAATTAACGATGTGTTCGGTCAAACGTCTGACGCTAGTGCAACTAGTACAGCGAATACAAGACTTACTCAACTTGATACTTTGATTGCGTCAATCAAAGCTGTGAATACCACGATTAAAGTTTTGTTGATGATCCCGCCTCCACCTGCGGGCCAGGATGCATTTGGTAAAAATTATCTTGTAGCTGAAACATCATGGAGACATAAGCGAAATATGTTGATGTGGGCGCAGGCAATGATCACTAAGTATTCAGGACAAGAAGCAAATCGCATCTATCTCATTCATACAAATGTATGTATTGATACGGTGAATAATTACCCAACCGAGACTGTAGCTGTTAACTCACGTAACACTGCTACAGTAGTACGTCAGAGTAATGGGGTACACCCAGATACGGCAGGCTATCAACAAATCGCTGATGCTTTAACTGCTGCTTTAAAAGCAATTTAAATAAAAAAATCTATGACTTGTGCCCTGAATTCAGGGCTTTTTTTTATCTGGAGAAAAGAGATGTCTGAAAACTCTGCTGTAGAAGCAAGTGCAGTAGCAATAAGTCAAAAAGTCACAGCAACAAGTGGGGTGTCGTCGTGTTTGGGATTTGCAGCAAAAATTGATGTGATTGCTTGGGGTGGTTTGATCATTGCAGTAATTGGTCTTGCCATTCAGCTTTACTTTGCTGTGCAAAAAAATCGGCGTGAAAAAGTTGAGCATGAGATGCGAAAAACTGAATATCAGCTACGAATTGAAAATTTAAAAGGTGGTTGTGATGTCAGCTAAAACAAAGTTTTCTGTATTTTTACTAGCAGCTTCGGCTGCTTTTTTTATGTCTTTAGAAAACAGAGAGGGCAATGTATCAAAGCCGTATCATGATTCGGGTGGTGTTGTAACTCAAGGAATTGGGTCAACAACAAAGCCAGATGGTACAAAAATTAAAATAACAGATCCTGCGATTTCTAAAGAAACTGCGCGAGAGTGGGCAAAAGCTTATGTCTCAAAAGATGAAATTACATTTAAAAATTCATTGGCTGGGGTAAAGCTTTCACAAGCTGAATATGACCTATATTTAGACTTTTCTTATCAGTATGGGCATGTGGCTTGGCGCAATAGCTCTATGCGTAAGCTTCTGATTCAAAACAAGCATCGTCAAGCATGTGATGCATTGTTGGAGTGGCGAAAAGTGACAATCAATGGTGTAAAGCGTGATTGCCGTATTCGATCAAATAATTGTTATGGCGTTTGGACACGACAATTAGAGCGTCATAAAAGATGTCTGGAGGCTCAGTGATGTGGATTGTAATAGCTGCAAAATTTTGGCGAGAAATCATTATTTGTTTTCTCGCTTTTTTATTGCTGATTACTTTGTCTGTTTTAAATCATAAAGCAGGTCAATTAAAAGCAGCGGATCAGAAGTGCATTGCTCAGATTCAAGAAATTGAGCGTAAGCAAATTAAGGCTTTGGCTGAAGCTCAAAATAAGGCAAATGAAGTGAGTTCGGATTATGAACAAATTAAAGCAGAACAACGTGCAAAAGTCGAAACAGTTACACGTACAGTGCAAAAGATCGTTGAGCGTCCTATTTATCAGCGTGATTGCTTTGACTCTACTGGGCTGTCAGAAATCAACAGTCTTATCAAAACCAGTGATGCCAGCGAATCTAATGCAGCCTTGTCCGACGTTGAATCAGATCGAACAAGGCAACGGTAAAGATGTTTTGTTGTGGGCAGTTGATACTGTAGCTAAGTACAATGAATGTGATGCAAAACATGCTGCGCTTGTGAAAGCTCTCGAGTGAGGGCTTTATATATTAGCTATGCTAATTATGCTGCTAGTAATAGCTGCAATATTAGCTCCAGCACTTAAAAATGGGGCTAATGAATTCATGATATAGCTATGTATATCTGTTGGTCGGTTAGATCTTAGTTCTCTAATCAGGTTTTGTAGCTCTGTAGATTCTAGGGTTAAATTTAGACCATTTTCTTTTAATAAATTATTATTAATAATGTTTATTCCATGACCATTGTTGGATGATGAATTCACATTTCGCATAGAAATATCATTCTCTCCAACAATAAGAATACCATCACCACCATTGTCATGGCTTACTACACCATCAAAAATAATTTTACTCATTGTTCTTTCCTTTAAAAAATAGATTGGTTTATAAAATCTTTTGTGTTTAATTTTTATAAGATTTATTTAATAGTTATAGCATAAATTTTTTAATAACATGATTTTAATATTCATTAAGTATGCGACAAATATGTGTCAAATATTAATTAAATATATGTTTTAATTAAAATTAGATTGTCTTTGACATCGTAGAGGTCAGCAGTTCGAGTCTGCTTATACCTACCAAGATATATCAAAGACTTATAAGCGAATCAGTAGCTTATAGGTCTTTTTTTATGCCTATTGTTGCGTTTTAATCTTGGCATTGTTGGAATTTTTGTTAAAAAATGGCAATATTTACAAGTTAAACGTGTCAAGAATGTGTCAAGAATGAAGCTGCCAGTTGCACGAAAAAGAGGAGATGCATATGCAATCTCTATTTCATACGAAAAAAAGAGATACTATTGTACCCGTGACACTGCAAAAGAATGTGAGCAGTGGGCAGCATTAAAGCTATTAGAGTTGAAAGCACAAACAAAAATTGAAAATGGTGAGTTAAAGCCAAAATTTTTGTTTCGTGATCTTAATACAAAATACTATCAAGATGTAGGTCAATTCAATTCGTCTAAATCATCACGAGCTTGGATCATTGGTCAGTATAAAAACTTTGAAATGAAATTTGGTGCTTTGGCACAAAAGTCTATTTATGACATTACTCCAAAAGATTTAACGCACTGGAGAAATAAGCGTTTAACTGAAGTCGGGGAAAATACAGTTCTCAAAGAGATTTCACATTACAGCGCAATGTTTACTTATGCTCAAAAAGAACTGTTCTTGCTTGATGAAAATGCTTGGATGTTAATCACTAAGCCAAAAAAACCAAAAGCGCGTGATCGTCGTATACATCCATCTGAAATCGAACTGATTTTAAAAGTTCTTGATTATGAGTATGGCAGGCAACCAGTTTTATCACAGCATTATGTTGCTTGGGGTTTTTTGTTTGCGCTTGAGACAGCTATGCGTCGTGGTGAAATTTTAGCGATGGAAAAGAAAGACATTTTTGATGGGCATGTACATTTGCCAAAGACGAAAAATGGCGAATCAAGAAACGTTCCACTTTCTGAAGAAGCAAAAGCATTGCTTGCATTGATCAAGCATGATGGTCGCAGAATCATTCCACAATCTGAAAATGCATTTCGTCTTATGTGGGAAAAAAGAAAGGTGACTGTTGGGCTTAATGAGCTGCATTTTCACGATACACGACATGAAGCAATCACGCGTATGGTTCGAGTAAGAAAGCTTCCTGTCGAGATTCTAGCGAAAATTACAGGGCATAAGAAAATAGATGTACTTGTGAATACTTATTACAATCCAAATGCTGCTGATTTAGTTGAAGCTTTCAATAGATAAAACTAAGCCCGCATGTAGCGGGCATTTTTTAATTTATCCGTTTCGTTCCGCGTCGGCGTTTTGAGTTCTTCAAAATTGCATCGGCTGCATCTGGATCATAAAGATGTTTGCCATTGCTACCTAAATTGATTGCTGCGCACTTTGTGCGGATCGTTTCATCTGACAAGCTATATTTAGAAACTAGATCAGCAACTGAAACTAACTTTTTCTTTTCAAGCTTTAGGGCCGTAATAATTCCGCCAAAGATTGATTGCCCAAGTACTAATTGTGGTGCTGAATCAACTTCTAGGGTGATGATGATCTCAGGCATCTTCACCTCCAGTTTTTTGATGAATTTCATCAAGTAACTCAGCAAACAATTTCATGCCTTCACGTAAATGGTTTGCGTATTTCTGTGGTGCTGGATCAACGTATTTAAAGCGACCATTTTCTTGAAATGGAATGGGCGGTTCTAGGCGAGCAGCCAAATAAACGCTAACAATTTGCCCGCCAATCGCTGATTCAATTTTTGTGATGATTTGAGGCTGTTCAAGCATTTCTGTATATGTAGTCATTGGCTTTGCTCCTCAATTAATTCTTCTTTTAGTTTGTAAAGCTCAATTCCTTTGTCGTCGCCGAGTGGCAATAGCTCACAAGCATGAACTCCAAATTCTTTTTTAATGTTATTATCATGCAAGACATGGAAAGTATTTGATTTTACTCTCCAAACATCGTCCACAAAACCAACCCCATCAAAAAACAATTTGCCCTCAAAATTAATAAGTGTGACTATCTCTCCGCTGTTCAGATTTAGCGCTAAACTACCAGCTTGCAATCTACTCATCGCCCTTCTCCGTCACGTTTAAATAAAGCCACATCACTTGGAAAGCACAGAAAAGTACGCCCATCTTCTAAACGTCCGAACACGCGACCATCTTCAAGACGATCTACAACACCAGTACCCGTAAAGCGTTTACCTGAAAAATCAGTTCTTGATTCACTAATAAAATCAACTTTGACTTTAGATCCAACTTTTAGTTCAGTGTTTGAATCAGGAATTCCGAAAGCATCACGCATACTTTTAATTTTCCATTCAGGCCATGTTTGAACAATCTTTTCGCATTTTTCTAAATGCTTCATAAGTTCGGATTTATTAGGCTTTCCGAAAAGTTCGGGGTGAGCAATATTGCTTGCACCATCTTCGTCAAGAATGTCGATATTCATGCAGCAGCTCCTTTTTTCTTTCTTGCCTTCATTTGCGCTGCTGAGCTGCAACGGCAACATTTGTAATTCAATTTAGAAATAGTGTTTGAAGAATGCGAAATTAAAAAATTAGTTTCACCATGAGTTTTGCATTTACCAATAAAGTTTTTTTGTTTAGCTAAAGCAGCTACGAGCATTAATTCACGGTTTAATTTTTTACGCTTATAATCTTTAAGATTATTTTCGTTGTACTCTTCTAAGCATTTAATGCATCGAGCACGTCCATTTTTCTGCATTTTGAAAGTAGAATATGAATGGCGTATGCATAGAGCGACAAACATCACTAGTTTTAAATTTCTAGCTTCTTTGAAAGCACTACAGTTGTTCATGTAGATCATTGAACGTACTGAATAAACAACCAATTTTGTTGTCTGTTTTGGCTTCAAAACTTTTTCAACTTTCGGTTTTAATGCTCGCTTTTTAACGGTTTTGACTTTTGTTGTCTTTTCTTTTCTTGGTTTCACTGGGGTATGTTTTGTTACTTGCTCAGCATTATATTTTTCAATATCAAGCTGCTGAACTGGTGCTTTAGAATATGGGATTTTCCCATCTTTAAATTCAGAATGCCCAAATGGTAATGCATTGACTTTATTACCTTGTGCAAGCCAAGCATCTACATCTGCACTAAAGTCACGTTTAATAACTTTGCTTTCAGGATTATAGAATTGCATAACTATTCTCCAGTGCAGTGGTGATTGCATAGCCGAACAAGAGAATCGTGAGGGCAAGCAATCCAAGTCTAAGTTCGGTCTTTGACATCACTTATCTCCCAAATGACGAACAAAAACTTCATGTTCGTTGGCATTTTGGAATTGTGCTTGGTATGCAATAGCACGTTCTGCATCTTGATCAATTGAATGCGCGCAGCTTTTTAAACTTGAAAAAACTACAAATCCAAGCAGTAAAAAAACTGAGATATAAAACGAGGTGAGTTGAATAGCTTCTCTCATGATCACGCCTCAACTAATTGATTTTTGTGTGCAGCATGAACTTTGTTCACCCATTCAACTTTTTCACTTAAATTAATAAGCTCAAGGTTGTAAGCTGAATCAATGAAAGCATTTGCTTGTGCAACTGAAGCAATAAGCTCAGGGTATGTGCGAGCGCTTGAGATATTTGAGATTGAACACTCAATTTGATCAATTGATCTTGAGCGATAAAAATCATAATCGCTTGGTGGTTGGGCAAAATCAGGGGCGAGCAGTCGACCAACGACAATGCCGTCGAATTGGTCGAACTCATGAAATTGTTTTTTCATTTGAAGTTACCTTTTAGGTGATTTAGGTAACTAAGATAAAGTTACCAAAATTGCTTGTCAATACCTTAAAGGTGATTTTTATAAATTAAAGTTACTTTATTTGTTCGAATTATTTTTGTAAAAACAACAAAAAACCACGCATTTAGCGTGGTTTATATGTGGGAAAACTACTTTTAAGTTGAGATTGGTAATTTTTTTCGAGAAGTATAGAAAGCTACAATTGCATAAGTCTTTTCAATATCTGCTTTTTGAATCACTTCTGGGAAATCGTCTATTGTGCGAATCTCTATTTCTGATTCGCGATCATACATAAATTCACCGATAAAATATTTGTTATCAACCGTCTTGATTAAAATGTCTTCACTTAAAATGGGTTCAATTCCTGCATCAGCAAGAATCACATGACCACTTCTGTATGGTCTTACATGACCGCTTCCTGCGATCTCGAATGCTATTGGGTCAATCATACTTGATGGAACTTCAATACCAAACTTCACACTATCATTTTCGACTATCTCCACCGCCTTGCCTCTGAAAAGAAAGATTGTTTTCATTATTGGCAGCAGTTTAAAGGAGTTAGCATCAACTTTGTAAGTAGCAAATGGTGTTTCAACACTTAAATTAGACTGTGAAGCGTCATGTTTTGTCGCACTGAATAGTTGACTTAAGATTAATTTAATCTCTAAATCATTGCGAATTTGATCAATCCACTCAGGTTCAACACCCAGTGGAGCAGTAATTGCTGCTGCTGTTTTAGCACCAATGTTCTTATGACCTTTGTCTGATAGATACTGGTTTAATAGGTTGTAATTTATATCAGCAAGCTCAGCAAAATCTTTACGCTCAATCCCGTAGTTATCTTTTAATTGTTTTAAAACTTTTAGAGTGGTTTCACGTCTAATTTCATTAATTTTAGCCATAAACGTTGCCAGTGTTGGGTTTGCGTGGATATTCGCATTTTTGAAATAAAATACAAATGCCAAAAAAGGTGATTAAATTCCGAGAAAAGTTACTTTTATAGTTGATTTAAAGTTACTTAAAAGGTAACTTATTTGAATTATCACCGAAAAGGTAACTTAAAATGGCTACGGTAGTTGACGAAAAAATTGATTTTGCTAGTTACATCACTGCATTAGATCGCAGTGATCGTGAAAATGGCACAAATCTGCTTGATGAATATGCTCAAAAATGCGGTACATCATCGTCATATTTGCGTACTCATTTACGCCATCGTTACAAGATTCCGCGCCCAGAGCTAATGCAGGCTTTGGCTGATCATTCTGAAAATCGTTTCTCATACGCTGATATTGTCCGCTGGTTCTATAACTTAGAAGTAGCTTAAATCCATCAAAAAAATAAAAAAATGAATGAATTGGGAGATTTTAAACATGGTTCTTTCTTTAAATGAGCG
>JAVXBC010000039.1:0-19859 GCA_036660195.1 Acinetobacter sp. | reverse complement strand
TAAGCAACATAAAACAGGTACTTTAAGTTCTGTTTAAAGTTGAAATATAAAATAAAACCTATTATTTATTCTGTTTTATAACTAGCTTTCAGCTGGACTTACTTTTTAGGGATAAAAAGTAAGCAAAAATCCTTTGTAGGACTGACGGCACGTCCTGAGCAATTTTGAAGCAACGCTTTGAAAGTAGCGCAAGGCAGTCCTACAGGCGGCATCCATGCCGCCCAACCATCATGAATAATATCGTGATCTATTTTTAAGGAATTTTAATCTTGTTGAGTCAATTCCAAAGCACGTTGATACGCAACTTTCTTTTTAATTCCTGTTAAATCTGCCGCCAATTGTGAAGCGGCTTTAACGGATAAATCTTGCAGCAAGCGTTTGAGTAGATCATCCAATTTATCTTGTTCTAAATCTTTTTCTTGTGGTGCACCACCAACCAAAACCACAATTTCGCCTTTTTCTTGGTTTCGATCATTTTCAATAAAACTCACCAATTCTTTTAAAGTCATCTTTTTGATAGTTTCAAAGGTCTTGGTAATTTCACGGGCAAAACCGACAGGACGATCTTCCCCAAATACTTCCGCCATATTCTTCACACTGTCTAAAATGCGATGTGGTGCTTCGTAAAAAATCAGGGTTTGCGTTTCATTTTTTAATTTTTCAAGCTGGCTGATTCGTTGCGTGGCTTTAGAGGGTAAAAAGCCTTCAAAACTAAAGCGATCACTTGGTAAACCTACTGCGCTTAATGCTGCAATCGCTGCACATGCACCCGGTACTGGAATCACACGAATGCCGTGTGCTTGAGCCGCGCGAACTAATTTAAATCCGGGATCACTAATTAAGGGTGTACCTGCATCACTAATCAAGGCGATATTTTCACCCTTTAGCATTCTTTGTAGAAGTTGATCAATTTTGTTACTTTCGTTGTGATCGTGACATGCAGTAAGTGGAGTTGAGATATTATAGTGTTTGAATAATAGAGCAGATTGACGCGTATCTTCTGCCGCTACCACTGCTACCGATTTTAAAATATCAATTGCACGAAAGGTCATGTCATCTAAGTGCCCAATTGGGGTGGCTACAACAAATAATTGAGCACTCATAAAAGGTACTTCCTGCATGTCTTCAAAAAAATATTGGCTGCTTTTGAGTTTGGCAGCATGTGTCAGCCCAGTTTATGCTGACGTATTGGTGATTCTACCCGAATCGGGGGCTATGGCGCGAGCGGGAGAGAGTATCAAACGTGGTTTTATCAGTGCTTATAACGCTTCAGCGGCAACAGAAAAAATCATTTTTGTCGATTCCGCTAAAAATAGTATTGATCAAATTTTTAAAACCAAAGTGAATCAAAAAACTCAGTTGATTGTCGGGCCGTTGTTGCGAGCAGAAATTGAACGTGTCATTCAACTCAATCCTAAAATTCCAGTATTGGCTTTAAATGATGTGAATAATCATGCTGCTAATGTTTGGCAATTTAGTTTAGCCAAGCAACAAGATGCCAAAGCTTTAAATCGAGTGTTAAAAATTGATGGCATCAAAAAACTTTGGGTGCTCCGACAAAAAGGGATGGAAGCATCGACTGAACTTTATATGATGGCACTGATTGCCGAGTTTGGTGCAGTTGTCGAATTTACAGAACAACTTCCAGCTAAATTATCGAAAAAACAAGGGATACTACTTTTAGGTGAGCATCAATGGTTAATACAGTTAGGCAAATTACCTGAGAAGAATATTTATGCAACACCGTTGAGCATTGAACAAGACCAAACGATTCCATTGGGTTTAAGTTTTTGTGATGTACCTGCACTCTACAATGGTCAATGGGCCGATATGATGGAGGCTTATAAAAAACAACCTGAAAATATGGCATTCCAACGCCTATTGGCTTTTGGTGGAGACACTTGGACAATGAGCCAACAATTTTTAGCACATTCATCGCCAAAATCCTTTTCATTTGCGGGCAGAACAGGACAGATCGAAATGTCTACGGGAAAAATTACGCGGCAACCCGCATGTTACCAACAACAAGAAAATGGCATTGTCATCTTAAAATAAAATGAGTAAATCAAACCAACAAAATAAAGCTCTAGGACAATGGGCAGAGCAAGTTGCTTTAGCGTATTTAGAATCGAATAATTTTGAATATGTGCAGCAAAATTATCATTCACGTTTTGGTGAAATTGACTTAATTGTTAAACGTCATACAGAATTGATTTTTGTTGAAGTCAAAGCTAGATCGGCAGGGAGTTATGCGGCTGCGTATGAAGTCATATCTACCGCACAACAACAAAAAATTATTAAAACAGCGCAATTATTTTTACAGCAGTATCCACAATATGAAGACTTTGACTGTCGTTTTGATGTGATTTGTTTTGATTTTCCACAGCTATTTGCAAAAACAGTACAACCAGACTTTTCTAAATTGCAGTATCATCAACAATGGATTGAAAATGCATTTACTTTAGATTAATGCTTCAATTCTTGAGACAAATATTGAAGATTGAAACGACTGTAGATAGGGAGCTTTGCCAAGTGTTAAAACGTTTTACGATAACATTACTGTGTGCCGCAAGTTTAACGGGATGTGCAAGTTTTATTTCTGGTGGAACGGGAACAGCACCTGTCGGAACCAATAGCGGCGAGCGCAGCTTAGGGCAAATCTTTATTGATTCGTCAATTAAAAGAACGGCAAATATTAACTTATACAAATTAGACCCACGCTTTAAGCAGTCGCGTATTAACACTGAAAGTTTTCACAGTAATGTTTTATTGACAGGACAAGTACCTGACCAGCACTTGAAGCAATTGGCGGAAGATAATGTCCGTTCGATGAGCGATGTTAAAGCGGTACATAACTATATTACTGTAGGCGACAAAGTTGGCTATAACACCATTATGCAAGATGCCTCAGTTACCGCAAATACACGTGGTTTGCTGATGAAAGCACCTGTCGTTTCTGACAGCAAAGTGCTGGTTCATACTGAAAATGGCATTTTGTATATCATGGGGCGTTTAAGTTCAGCTGAAATTACTGATTTAGATAACGTCTTACAAAAAGTGGGTAATGTGAGTAAAATCGTGACCTTGATTGATAACATTGATCAGGCATCAGGTACTGTGGAAAGTTCGACTGTTGCGACACCAATGATGGGTTCGACAGTTACCACACAACCTTTGGTCGAAACGCCAGTTGCGATTGACCCTGATCAGCCTGAACCCGTAATTACTAGCCCAACTACGCCTTAATTTATGAAGCAAATTTTTCAACAAGTTCAAGACAATGTCGTTAAGGCGAAAACCTTTTATCAAGAGTTTCGCCTGTATGACTTTGCCAGTTATTCGATTAATTATTTAACGCCTAGAGATACTTTTGAAAAAGAAGAGCATCTTGCCTATGGGCTTAAATCCAGACAGCGTTTAGATTTATATCGAACTAAAAATCCTAAAGCAAAACGTCCATTGATCGTTTTTGTACATGGCGGTTCATGGCAACATGGTAACAAACGCGACTATTTGTTTTTAGGTGAAACTTTTGCACGCGAAGGCTTTGATGTTGCAGTGATTAATTATCATCTTGCGCCTGAACATATTTACCCAACGTTTATTGATGATTTGGCACAAGCGATTCATTACTTAACGCAAAATCAAACAAAGTTGAAAATTTCGACTGAAAATATGATTTTAATGGGTCACTCCGCCGGTGCATTCAATGTGATGTCAGTGTTGTACTCCGCACAATCACAAGCGTTTAAATATAAAGACAAGATTAAGGCAGTTATAGGCTTAGCAGGGCCTTATCACTTTGATTATAAAGGCGATGAAATTGCAGAACCTGCCTTTGACCTGAAAATTCCGTATCAACAAGTGATGCCTTATTATTTTGTTGAACCTAATCAAATCAAACACTATTTGCTGATTGCAGAACAAGATCAGTTGGTCGGCAAACATAACAGTTTCGATTTGGATAATGCTTTAAGAGGCAAGGGCAATCATAGCCATATCGCAATTATTCCTAAAACAGGGCACATTACGATTTTGGCAAGTTTGGCGAGTTTTGTAAGTCATTATTTTAAAACAAAACGCACGATTATGTATTTCTTAGAAGAAGCGTTAGAGGATTAGTAGCATTCAAATACACGAATACTGTATTTTAAATCGATGCCAATGATCTATGACACAATGAATGATTAAGCTGTTTTGTCTTTATTAAATTATTGCAGATCAGCTTAGAATCAACATGTCTTTAGAACTTAAGCGAGAAGTTTAGGGTCATATATTGACCACATTAAAGCAAAAATAGTGACTACACATAAAATAAGAGTAAGGCATATATTTGTTTTATTAAATTTCCATAGTGTTATACAAAATAATAAAAAACAGAAGATAGGTAAAATTTTAAAAAACTCAATATTAGAAAAAACAAATTTTGAATAAGATGTTTGTTGAATTTGACGGTAAGCCCAAAGTTCAGTGGCAAGACGCATCATGGTTGTTTGTAACGCATATAGGAATAAAGATTGATAAATAATCAATGCAAGTGAGATCAGTGTAAAAGCAATTTTTTTAAATAAAAGGTGGTTCATTTTTACCTCGTTCATTAAAGTCAGAACGATATTTAGAGTTTATTATTTCCAACAATCTGCATAATCATCGAATGAGCTATACTGCCTTTAAAAGGAATTTCAGGCAATTGATCAAATTTAAAAAATTGAGCTTCGCTAATTTCTTCCAACTGTAATTCAATTTCGCCTGAATCATATTCAGCATGAAAGGCAATCATCAAATTACTTGGGAAAGGCCACGGCTGGCTAGACATATAACGAATATTTTTAAGCTTTAACCCCACTTCTTCAAATGCTTCGCGTTGTACTGCTTCTTCTAAAGTTTCACCCACTTCCACAAAACCTGCAATCAAACCATACATATTGCTTTTGTTCTGGGCAGATTTGGCGAGGAACACTTCATCATCACCTTTGGTAATAATAGTGATAATACAAGGTTGAACACGTGGATATTGCATATACGCACAGGCAGGGCAAACCATTGCGTACTCAATAGAGTGTGCTTCTGTGCTATGTCCGCAATGGCTGCAAAATTTATGATTACGCCGCCATTCGAGCAATTGAAGTGCTCGGCTGGCTTGTAGAAATTCGGCGCTTGACCAAACTTGAATCAGTTCCCGAATAGGTCTGAGTTGATAACCTTCGGGAACGATTTCATCTTCTAGCAAGTCACGCGCAATGACGTGATCATGCTGATGCACAGCTAAATCACTGGCTAATCTTTCAACTCTAGGAAGTTGTAAGTGTTCGTCCACTAACAACTTTTGATTTTGAAAAATATAAGCAAGTGATTCAGTCATTATGCAGCTAGATTTTTAAGTTGCTGACCATTCGATGAAGCTACATCAAACATAGATTGCAAAACTGGCTGTTTGTTTCTTAAGCTGTCAACCAACAAATCCAAACTAGCAACAATATTTAATATACAGTTGATTTGTTCTGAGTCTAGGGCAATGTTTTGTTCGATGCGTTTTTCCGCAAACACAGTTGCATCAACTAAAGCCGTTTGTTGAATAGCACTGCCTAAGAATTGCGCTGCACCAGAAAGTTCTTTCAAATAGACAGGAACTGCTTCCAAGCTATGTGCAGTTGGGTCTTGTGAATATAAGCTTAAAGTTTGAGTCAATGATTCAATTAGCGTCTTTGTTTCAACTAATAACGCTTGATGTGCTTCATCTAAACGATCTAAAGAAATTTGCATATTATTCACTCGAAGCTGTAAACGGCTCGAAGTGTAATTGCGTTCCAAAATGCCAATTGAGTTCATAGACGCTAAAATACTATTCATTAATTGTTGAATAGATGCTGCATCGGTCAATGAATTGGCTTGGCTTAATTTTTCAGACTGTTGTAGCAATTCTTTTGCAGCTTCATTTAGATTGAGCACTTTAAAAACATTGGCAAGCTGGGTTAGTTTTTGCTGAAGCTCTTGAGTTTTCTCAGACGACATATTTTGATGGTTATACTCAATTTCATTACGAATTTGCGCCATTTCTCCAGTCATTAGCTGACTAATAGTATGTACAGTTTCATAATCAGGGCCATATAAATGACGGCTGAGCACTTGCAGTTGAGTGTCGCTGAGTAATTCATCACCAATGTTGAGCTGTTCACGAATATGTTGTGAGGTTTCATCTTCTTGGCTGATACAAATACTTAAAATTTCAGCAAGATCGGCATGGCTCGTTTGGAATGCTTCTGGTTGAGCCAAGAATTGACCAATATTGGTTTCAATTTGAATTAAACTACGTAGGCGTGAATTAGTAATCAGCAATTCATCCAAATGTCCTAAACCAACATTCACCAATTGCCAGTATTGTTGGCTTGGCAAATCAGTGGCTAAACCCGCCAAATAAACACCGACCAATTTCAGCCCTTGGATGTCCAAAGGGGATTCTGTCTGTTTAATTAGTTTGTTTAGGCATAACTTATATAGTTGATGAATATAATTCGATTTTTCTAAACTTGGCGCAGGGGTTAAATTGAAATTTGGTGTGATAAAACCAAGCAAAGGCTGAATGCTATTGCCTTCTTTGGTGATTGGTTTACCCAATGAACGTTCTAAACGGTTCAATGTATCGAGCAAAAACTGGGGCACTTTTACTTCACGTAAGCAAATAAACTCCATGTAGCGTTTCAGCATGGTCGTGCCTTCGCTGAGCGTAATGACTTCCTGAGTATTAATGTTTTGCGGATGTTCCATGATTTTACGCATCAATTCAGCAGAATATTGCGTGATTTGCGCCAAATGAGACATATCAATCAGGGCTAGAACCTTTGCACACTGTTCAAATTGAGTCAGTGCATCATCAATACCGAACGGTAAGGTTTGCTCTTCAGCAAGCGTGTTGACGGCATTCTCGACCAACTTAATCGAATTATCGATCTCATTTTTTATTATTAATAATGCTGTTGGGTCGAAATGAATCGGGGTCTGGTAAGACATGTGACTTACACCTTTCCTAAGTTGTTATATCCGTAACCTCCTTTTTCAGGAGATCTAAATCTTTAAGAGTTAATATAGCTTATCTTTTTAAAGTTGAAATACATAAAATTACATGAATAACGAATTTATTTTGCGAAAAGGCTATTTTTACCCTGTTTTTGCTCAAATTGTTTGACCCACATCTCATGTTCATTTAATTCTTCTGCTGAAGGATGAATAACAGGAAGATCAACCTGAATTTTTTTGCGACTAGTTTTGCCTTTTTCTTGTTCAGAAGCGGACAGGGCATTCATATCAAAAGAGACTTGACCGCCTGTCATTGCCAAATAAACATCGGCTAAAATTTCAGCATCTAAGAGCGCGCCGTGGAAGGTACGGTCACGTGCAGGAATATCATAGCGTCTGACTAATGCATCTAAAGAGTTTTTCTGACCAGGATGTTTATTTTTTGCTAATGCTAAGGTATCCGTGACTTCGCAAACTTCAGATAATGTTGGCAAGCCTGCGCGCTTGAACTCCATGTTTAAGAAATTCATGTCGAAGGTGGCGTTATGCGCAATAATTTCGGCACCTTTTAAATAGTCAAAAAGGTGATCGGCAATTGCTGCATATTTAGGTTTGTCTTTTAGGAAATCATCACTAATACCATGCACGTTCTCTGAGTCGCCGACAGGTTTTTCAGGGTTAATGTAGATATGAATGGAACTGCCTGTAAGTTTGCGATTAATCATTTCAAGTGCGCCGACCTCAATGATTCGGTCGCCATCTTGATAATAAAATCCAGTGGTTTCGGTATCAAGAATGAGTTGGCGAGGGCCTTGTAAATTGAGTTTAGCTTTTGTAATGACAATGTCAGGGTGTTGGTTCGTCAAAGACACTTTTGTAGGCACTTGCACAACATCATCGGTTTCATCAGTCGTTTCGCCTATAACTATATCAAGGTCAGCTTCATCTTCATCGAAAACTTCATCGGTATCATCTGCGAGATCGAACCCTAATGGATCATTCAAGAGCCAATCCGCTTCAGGCTTTTTTGTATCAGCGTTAGCCTGTGTGGTGCTTTTAAGCTTTTGCAAAGTTTGTTCTACACCTAAATTTGCCAATTGATCTGCCATTTCGTTGCCTGCGTGTCCTGCATGACCTTTAATCCAGTTCCATTCGATATCACGTTTTGCACAAACTGCATCTAATTTTTGCCATAAATCTGGATTTTTGACATCTTTCCAATTCTTCTTTTTCCAGCCGTGAATCCACTCAGTAATGCCTTGTTTAACATAATTGGAATCTGTCCAAATAATTAAACGTGCATCGGCAGGACAAAAAGAAACGCCTTCGATCGCAGCTTGTAACTCCATGCGATTATTGGTTGTTTCAGGTTCACCACCGCAAATTTTATGCTCAGCTTGCTCTGTGATGATGTAAGCACCCCAACCACCTAAACCAGGATTGCCTTTACATGCGCCATCGACATATATGGTGATTGTTTGTGACATAGTTAAACCTGAATGCTGAGTAAAATGGAATTTTTGAAATCAAGCGCAATTATACGGATGAACTGGATATTCTAGTGTGATTTAAATTGCGGACTCAAGAGTGAAGTGGCAATTTACCGTTCTTTTAGGTTCGTGAATCATAGCATTTCAACTTTGCAAATTTCTCGTATTTCACAGAATTGAGTATCCAAGTCATACAAAATTCATGTTTTTTAATTTCTTGTAACATTTCAACGCAATTCACGTTAGATTATTGCCTTGCCTAAGCGACCTGCTTCACTACAATGGCATTCGACGAAATAAACTAGCGTAAGTTGACTGGAAGTTATTATGAATAAATCGACAACATTGACGTGGCAGACTTCTGCAACTTCATTATTCAAAATTACGGTATTAACTTCCGCTTTAACCGCACTAGGTATCACGACGGGCTGTTCATCAACACCACAATCTACCAAAGTATCACCATCTAAACCTTTGGGTTCAGGCTATTTAGACGCAAGTAGTTTAGATTCTTTAGAAGATCTACTTTCTGCGACCGACATGCGTGCAGTAGAAGGTGATCGACTATTGGTGCTCAAACATGGTGATGTGTGGAAGCGTATGACAGTTGGCTTCAAAATGGATTTGAATCATTCCGATTCACGTATTGAAGCGCAACGTAGTTGGTTTATTTCACGTCAACCATATTTAGATCGTCTAAGCGCCCGTGCGAGTCGCTATTTATACCATACCGTGAAAGAAGCTGAACGCCGTGGTATGCCAACTGAATTGGCATTATTGCCTGTAATTGAAAGCTCGTATGACCCAGCTGCGACCAGTAATGCGGCTGCCGCAGGTTTATGGCAATTTATTCCAAGTACAGGGCGAATTTACGGCTTACAACAAACAGGTTTGTATGATGGTCGCCGTGATGTTGTTGAGTCTACTCGTGCAGCCTATGAATTTTTAGGTAGTTTGTATAATCAGTTTGGTTCTTGGGAGTTGGCTTTAGCTGCCTATAATGCAGGGCCAGGTCGTATTCAACAGGCGATTAACCGAAACCGAGCAGCAGGCTTACCGACTGATTATTGGTCATTGAAACTTCCTCAAGAAACTATGAATTACGTGCCACGTTTCTTGGCAGTTGCACAAATTATTAAAAACCCAAATGCTTATGGCGTTGCATTACCACCCATTGCCAATCGTCCACACTTTCGTGAAATTAGTCTGTCTGCTCCATTGGATCTAAATCAAGTTGCAGCAATAACTGGTTTGAGCCGTGCTGAACTTTATACCTTGAATCCAGCGTATCGTGGTGATGTTGTCGATCCAAGCAGCCCAATGCGAATTTTGATTCCAGCAGATTTAAGCCCTTCAATTGATGCAAGATTACGTGGTACTAAAGCGGGTGCTGGCGGATTATGGGCAAGTGCTGCCACGCCGCCTGCATTAAATACGTTGAATTCATCTGTTACGACTAAAACAAGTAGCAATTCAGGGCAAGCGATTAGTCCGTCGACTAAGATACCGCCTGTTTTAACCGCTAGTGTTGCGCCGCTAAACACGACGCCCGCCAGTAATTCAAAATCCAAAATCAGCACGCCTAAAGGTTCGGATGCTTTAGCATCTTTTGCAGCTTCCGCAAATGTTCCAAGCGCACCGCGTATTCCTGTGGCAATTACACCTGCGGCAAATGTACAACCTGTGAAAATTGAACCACCGCTTTCGGTTAAAGAGCGTGAGCAGATTTTAGCCGCGGTAAAAGCAGAAGGTGAAAAGAAAACAATTGCACAGGTTGTAGAACCACAACCGACACAAGCTGAAAAAGACCAAGTGGTTGCCGAAATTAAAGCCATTGCGCCACAAGGTACAGAAATTGTCGATCCACTCGATGGCAAAATTAAATTAACTGCCATTCAAACCAGTCAATCGATTGCTGAACAAAAAGGTCAAGAAAATACCAAAGGATTTGCCTATCCAAAAACTTTAGTTGAAGACAAGGTTACGGCAAATAGTGAAGATGCAAAACGTAATCAGGGTAAGCCTTTTATTAAGACTGAAACTGAAGTTGTAGTCGTGCAACCAAAAGGCAAGCGAAGCACGTATGTGGTTCAGTCGGGCGATACTTTGGCAGGTATCTCACAAAAGAATGGCGTAAATTGGCGTGATGTTGCGAAATGGAATCAAATTGATCCAACAGGGACTTTATTTGTTGGGGCAAGTTTGTATTTGTATGATGCTAAGCCACAAATTGATGTGCCGAAAGCAGTAGAAATTAAACCTGAAAGTTATGTGGTGCAGTCAGGCGATAGTTTGACCAATCTTGCCAGTCGCTTTGATTTATCTATTAAGCAATTGGCTGATTATAATAATTTATCTGTGACCGATGGATTGTTGGTTGGTCAGAAAATTAGTTTAAAAGAACCGAAAAATGCAGTTCGCACTTCCCAAGCATCGGCTCGCGTAACAGACAATAAAACCAGTCAAAAAGTTGCAACCAAGTCATATACGGTAAAACGTGGTGAATATCTAAAATTGATTGCTGATCGTTATGCATTATCTAACCAAGAGTTAGCTGAATTGACCACAGGTTTAACTGCGGGCAGCAATTTATTGGTCGGGCAAAAGATTAATGTGCCGTTGTATGAAGCTTCTGAAATCGAACAACCGACAGAACCTAAAAATACGGTTAAATATGCCAATGTAACCGCATCAAGTAGCTATAAAACTGAAACCTACAAAGTTCAACGTGGTGATACTTTATCGAGTATTGCAGCTCAAACTAAAATCACGCTCAACGAATTGGCTGATTTAAATAATATCAAGTCAAATAGTGGCTTGCGTTTAGGTCAAAGCTTGAAAATTCCTGCGACTGTTAGCATGCCAGAGCAATATGTGGTGCAGTCGGGTGATAGTCTGAATGGCATCGCGAATAAATACGATCTTCAAATAAGCTATCTTGCTGATTTAAATGGTTTACAACGTAATGCAGGCTTACGTGTAGGTCAAAAGATTAAATTAACAGGCGAAGCGGCAACAACAGCTAAAGTTAGTAACGAAAGTAAAATCAAAGAGAAAACTGATAATACGCCAGATGTTTATACCGTAAAATCAGGTGATACCTTACGCAATATCGCAGCCCGCTATGATTTGCAGTTGGATTATGTTGCTGGACTAAATGATTTAGCACGTGATAAGAATCTTCGCGTTGGGCAAAAGCTAAAATTGTCTGGCGATATTCAAAAAACTGAATCGAGCAAAACAGAAAATAGCAAAAACAACAGCAAGTCAGTTTCAAGTAAAAATACTGAAAAATATACGGTGAAATCGGGTGAGTCACTAAACAGTATTGCAAGTCGTTTGAATATGTCTGGACGTGAATTGGCAGAGTTAAACGATATGAAAGCCAATGCAAGTTTGCAACGTGGTCAAACCATTTCAATTCCTAAAACAATCACTGAATATAAAATTAAACGCGGCGACACCTTAATTGGCTTGGCGAGTAAATATGGACTGGAAACCAGTGCGCTTGCTGAAATGAATGACTTTACGCCAAGTACGCAATTGCGTATTGGAGATGTGATTAAAGTTCCAAACTTATAATTTAAGTTTGTAATTGCAAATGAATGACATTGCGTGCTTTAAGAAACTCAGTCTGATTGTTGGGCTGAGTTTTTTTGCATCTATCGTATCAGCGAAAATTCAAACTACGCCTTATTTGGCCATGCATGTCACGCCAAAATATAAGCATTTAAACGCTATGCCGTATGCCAACCCGAATGCCCCGAAAGGTGGAACGTTAAGTCAATCGAGTTTAGGCACATTTGATAATTTAAATAGTATGAATGGTAAAGGCAGTTCGATTGAGGGCGTGAATTACCTGTTTGACAGCTTAATGGATCGTTCTTTAGATGAACCGCGCGTGATGTATCCCTTGCTTGCAGAAAAGGTCAGTTACGATCTCGATGACCTCAAACAAGTGACCTTTCATTTGAATCCTAAAGCACGGTTTAGTAATGGTCAGCCTTTAACAGCCGAAGATGTTAAATTCACTTTTGATAGTTATCAAACCAAAGCTAATTTAGGCTTGCAAATGTATCTTTCTGATTTGGCTAAAACAGAAGTCATCTCGAAATATCAAATCAAGTTTATTTTTAAATCCAGCCAAAATGTTGAAATGCCATTGATTGTGGCAACTTTACCGATTTATTCAAAGCAGGATTGGAAAAACAAAGATTTCACCCGCATCACCTTGCAACCGATTTTAGGCTCTGGGCCTTACGTGGTAGAGCGAATTGATGCAGGGCGCAGCATCAGCTATAAGCGTAATCCAAATTATTGGGCGAAAGACTTAGCCGTGAATAAAGGGCGTTATAATTTTGATCGACTGAAATATGTTTATTATCGAAATTTAGAGGTCAGTTTTGAGGGGTTTAAGTCAGGTCAATTTAGTTTGTATGAAGAAAAAAATACTCGTAATTGGATGACAGCGTATCAGTTCCCAGCGTTTAAATCTGGCGTTATCAGCAAATATAAAACCACATTGGCGACACCTTTAGATATTCAAAGTTTAGTGTTTAATATCCGCCGAGCGCCTCTAAATGATATTCATCTACGCAAAGCACTCACGTATGCCTACGACTTTGAATGGCAGAATAAAGCTTTATTCTTCAATCAAAATCAACGGTTACAAAGTTATTTTGACCATACCGATCTTGCTGCAATAGGTAAACCAACAGCGGGAGAATTAAAATTTATACAACCGCTTTTTGCCCAATTACCACCCATCATGCAGCAAGGTTTTTTGGCTGATTGGCGCTATCCTATTTCAGATGGCAGTGGGTTTAATCGTCAAAATTTATTAATTGCGCAGAAAATTTTAAAAGATGCAGGCTATGCAATTCGACATGGTAAATTGATAGATCGACAAGGGCGCATCGTTCAAATTGAATTATTGATGCAACAGGAAAATCCACAGCGTGAATTGATGCCTTTTGTGCGAAATTTGAATCGTTTGGGCATCTCAGTTCAGTTAAGACAAGTGGATTCGCCGCAATATATGGAGCGTATTCGCCGTCAAGATTTTGATATGATGGTGTTGAAATTACCGCAAACCTTGACACCTGGCAAAGAACAAGCGCAGTTTTGGGGCAGTGCAGCAGCAGATGAAGCAGGAAATTATAATTATTCAGGCATTAAAAACCCTGCAATTGATCGTACTATTGAGCAGCTGGTGACAGCTAAAAGTCGAGAAGATGTGGTGTTATATACACGGGTGCTCGACCGTTTGTTACGTGCAGGTTATTATCAAATTCTCACTTATGGCAAGCCAGAACGATGGTTTGCGTATTGGAATATGTACCAACAACCGCAGGTTAAACCGAAACTTTCAGTCGGCTGGGAATATTGGTGGGTTGATGCCAAAAAAGCAAAAATAGTGGATGCGTATTTACAACACTCACATGAATAATAATTAAGGATATTTTTAGATGTCGCACTATATTCTGAAAAGAATGATATTGATGATTCCGACATTATTTTTCATTTTATTGATCAATTTTATGATTGTGCAAATTGCACCGGGTGGGCCAGTCGAGCAAGCCATTCAGAATATTCAAAATGCGCAAGGAGTTGGTTTTGGCGCGAATGATAAAAGTATAAGCACAGCATCGCAATATCAAGGTGCGCGTGGTTTAAGTCCAGAAATGATGGAAAAAATTAAAGCCCAATACGGTTTTGATCAACCCGCATATCTACGGTTTTGGTTGATGTTAAAGGGCTATATGACGCTCGATTTTGGTACTAGTTTTTTCAAGGACAAGGCCGTTACTCAACTGTTGTGGGAAAAATTGCCTGTCACGATTTCGCTTGGATTGTGGAGTACTTTTTTAATTTATCTCATCGCCATTCCATTGGGTATTAAAAAAGCCAAAAAAAATGGATTGCTATTTGATCAATCGACTTCATTGTTTTTGGCGGTGTGTTACGCCATTCCCTCATTTGTATTCGCCATCGTATTGATTGTATTTTTTGCAGGCGGTAGTTATTGGCAATGGTTTCCGTTGCAAGGTTTAGTCTCTGAAAATTTTGCTGAATTGAGTTTTTTCTCGCAAGTAAAAGATTATCTTTGGCACATGTGTCTGCCGATATTAAGCATGGTATTGGGCGGTTTTGCCACCTTAACCTATTTGACCAAATATTCATTTGTCGATGAATTGAGCAAGCCTTATGTGTTAACCGCAAAGTCAAAAGGCTTAACCGATTTTCAGGTGCTGTACGGACATGTGTTTCGCAATGCGATTTTGATTGTGGTCGCGGCATTGCCTGAAGCCGTGATTGGAATTTTCTTTGTTGGTAATTTATTTATCGAAATTATATTTAACTTAGATGGCATTGGCTTACTCGGTTTCGAGGCGATTAGCCAACGTGATTATCCTGTGATTTTCGGAACTTTATTTATTTTTACACTGTTTGGTCTGATCTTACGGTTAGTCGGCGATCTTTTGTATCAATGGATTGATCCACGTATTGATTTTCAAGCAAGAGGTGGAAAATGATTTCGCCACTTGTACGGGAACGTTTTGATCGCTTTAAGCAGAACAAACTTGGGTTTTATTGCCTGATTTTATTTTTGCTCATATTCGTGTTGTCGTTAATGGCGGAATGGATTGCCAATGATCGACCACTGTTGGTGCGTTATCAACATTCGTTTTATTTCCCCATTGTTCGTGATTATCCTGAAACAACCTTTGGTGGCACATTTGAAACCACTACAGATTATCAAGACCCTGTGGTTCAACAACTGATTCAAAACAATGGCTGGATGATTTCGCCTGTCATTAATTTCTCCTATCAAACTCCGAATTTGTCGCTTGCTGTGCCTGTGCCTTCTAAACCTACTGGACAAAATTGGTTGGGTACAGATGATCAAGGGCGAGATGTGTTGGCGCGTATTCTTTATGGTTTACGTATTTCATTATTATTTGGTTTAGCTTTAACGCTGTGTTCTGCCGTGCTGGGGATTGTCGTCGGTGCAATTCAAGGCTATTACGGCGGTTGGATCGATTTGATTGGACAGCGCATATTAGAAATATGGGGCGGTTTGCCCATGCTCTTTATCGTGATGATTTTGGTCAGTATGTTCAGCCCAAGTGTGTTGTGGCTATTTTTGATTATGTTGTTATTTGGCTGGACAGAATTGGTCGGTTTAGTTCGTGCCGAGTTTTTGCGTGCTCGTAATTTTGATTATGTCCGTGCTGCCCAAGCCCTTGGCGTGAAGGATAGGGCAATCATTTTTAGACATATCTTACCGAATGCCTTGAGTTCGAGTTTATCTCAGATTCCATTTATGCTTACGGCAAATATTATTGCCTTAACCGCCTTAGATTTTTTAGGTTATGGATTGCCACCGACTGCCGCTTCATTGGGGGAATTATTATTACAAGGTAAAAATAATTTGGATGCACCGTGGTTGGTATTATCTGGTTTTTTCAGTTTAGCTTTGGTGTTGTCTTTACTACTTTATATTGGGGAGGCAGCACGTGAAGCATTCGACCCAAGACGATAATTTTCCTCAGAGCACACCAATTTTAAGTGTTCGAGAGTTAAGCATTCAAAACGCATTTGGTCAAAATCTTGTAGATGGTGTGAGTTTCGATTTACATACGGCTCAGACGGTCGCGCTGGTGGGTGAAAGTGGTTCGGGTAAAACTATTAGTGCCTTAGCATTGTTAGGTTTGCTGCCAGATTCACTACGAATCGAAGGTGAAGCGTTATTCGAAAATAATAATTTGCTGAGCCTGACGCAGCCTAAGTTACAGCAAATTCGTGGCAAAAGAATTGCTATGATTTTTCAAGAGCCAATGTCTGCATTAAATCCTTTGCATTCAGTGGAAAAAATAATTGCTGAAAGTCTTCGATTGAATGGATGTCCCAAAAAAGAAATAACGCTACTGACTCTGCAAATCTTGCACGAAGTTGGTTTGAATGAAGCAGCACATATTCTAAAAAAATATCCGCATGAACTTTCAGGCGGGCAAAGACAGCGTGTCATGATTGCAATGGCGTTGGCATTAGAACCTGATATTTTAATCGCCGATGAACCGACTACAGCTTTAGATGTCATCTTACAAGCCCAAATTTTAGAGCTACTTCAACAATTACAGCAGCAACGCAATTTGGCAATTTTATTGATTAGCCATGACCTGAATTTAGTCAAAAAATATGCAGATCATGTGATTGTTTTAAATCAAGGGAAAGTCGAAGAGCAAGGAGCAGTTGCTGAAATATTTACCCATCCGCAAGCTGCATATACGCAAAATCTATTGAAGCATGATTTTGGCGAGGCACTACCATTACAACCCGCTGAAACGATATTAGCCTTGAAAAATGTCAGCGTGAAATATCCTGTGAAGCGAGGTTTATTTAACCAAATTCAGTTCTATCAAATTGCCGCAGAAAATATTAGTTTTGCTCTCATGCAAGGCGAGTCTTTAGGCATTGTAGGTGAAAGTGGCTCGGGGAAATCTTCCTTGGCTTTAGCAATTACACGCTTAATTCCAAGTGATGGAGAGATTATTTTTCTCAATCAAAATTTAAATCAACTGAATCAAAAACAAATGCGGGCTTTAAGGAGCGATATTCAAATTGTTTTCCAAGATCCATTGAGTAGTTTGAATCCGAGAATGACCGTTGAACAAATTATTGCAGAAGGACTAAGCTTAAAAAAACTTTCAAAAATAGAAATTCAAACAAAAGTTGAAACTGTAATGCTGAAAGTTGAACTTTCAATGGATTGTAAACATCAATATCCACATCAATTGTCAGGGGGGCAACGGCAGCGTGTTGCTTTGGCTAGAGCTTTAATTTTGCAGCCTAAACTGATCATTTTAGATGAACCGACGTCATCCTTAGATCGAAACACGCAACTTGCGATCATTCAATTATTGCGCCGTTTGCAACAACAAGAACAAATCAGCTATATCTTCATTAGTCATGACTTAAAAGTCATTCAGTCGATCTGTCAAAAGGTCATGGTATTGCATCAAGCAAAAATCTTGGAATATCAAACAACAACATGTTTATTTCAGCAACCTGAAAATGAATATACACAGCGTTTGATCGACGTGAGTGAATATTAAATATTGAAATTAAGTTGACATGTGATATTGTCAAATTGTGAAGAAATTGGCTTGACAGTCAATTTAATCAGATTAAATTTGAGTAATTACTCTAATTATAGAACAGAGGATCACCATGAGTCAGATCGCAGATAGTATTAAAATTCGCAATACCACGTTTAAAAACCGAATTATCAAAGGTGCGATGAGTGAAGCACTTGCGAACCATGCAGGGCAGCCAAATGAATTACATTTGGGCTTATATGATGCTTGGGCAAAAGGTGGTTTGGGTTGTGCGATCACAGGCAATGTAATGGTGAATATTGCTGCGAAGAATGAACCTGGTGTGGTTGCAATTGAAACCGAACGTGATTTAGCGAAACTACAGCAGTGGGCTGCGGTGGGTAAAAAACACGGTATGGTACAGCTTGTGCAATTGTCACACCCAGGTCGTCAATGTCCTAAAGGTCTTAATAAAGAAACAGTTTCGCCATCGGCAGTGCCATTCAGCCCAATGCTTGCGACCATGTTTGGAACGCCACGTGAACTTCGTCATGATGAAATTTTAGATATTATCCAACGTTTTGCCACAGCTGCCGCGATTTGTGAAAAGGCGGGTTTTGAAGGTGTACAACTGCACGGTGCGCATGGTTATTTGATCAGTCAATTTTTATCACCACTGACCAACAAACGTACCGATGAGTGGGGC
Organism: Acinetobacter sp.; assembly: GCA_036660195.1. GTDB lineage: Bacteria > Pseudomonadota > Gammaproteobacteria > Pseudomonadales > Moraxellaceae > Acinetobacter. Next base: position 1,548 of record JAVXBC010000039.1, on the reverse strand, counting down.
GGTTCAATTGAAAATCGTATGCGTTTCTTGGTTGAAATTTATAAGGCCGTTCGTGCCGCAACCTCTGAAAATTTCATTATTTCTGTAAAATTAAATTCGGCAGATTTCCAACGTGGCGGTATTACAGAAGAAGATGTAATGACTGTTTTTAAAGCCATTGATACAGCAGGAATCGATTTAATTGAAATTTCAGGTGGTTCTTATGAAGCGCCAGCAATGGCAGGGGCGAAAGCAGAATCACGTAAAGCAAGTACCATTGCGCGTGAAGCATACTTCTTAGATTTTGCAGAAAAGATTCGCCAGCATGTCTCATGTAAATTGATGGTCACGGGTGGTTTTCGTACCGTTGCAGGTATGAATGCTGCGTTGGCGAGTGGTGCATGTGATTTTATTGGTATCGCACGTCCATTTGCTGTTGAAACAGACTTAACCGATCGTTTAATTGCCGGTAATGATGTGCGTTATGCAGTAAACCAAATTAAAACTGGACTTCCTTTTGTGGATAAAATGGCGATCATGGAAATTATTTGGTATGCAGCGCAGTTTAAAACCATTGGTCAAGGGAAACAGCCGAATCCAAAATTATCACCTTTATTGGTATTTTTAAACTACGCCAAAGGCAATATCAAAGCTGTGGTCAAAGGTCGAGTGAACTCACGTAAATCTGCTTGATAGTTTTATTCTATTTTAAGGGCTCTTCGGAGCTCTTTTTTATGCGCATAAAATATCGTGTGAATGTATTATAAGTAAGTTGATTTTTAGACTATGTTTATGAATTATTATAAAGTCCTAAATTTATAAGGAAAATACTGATGGTAGTAATAATTGCTTTTATTGTTTTAGCTGTAATTGTTGGATTATTTCTAGGAAATGAGAAAGGAAAATACAAAAAGAAGGGTGAGCGAGGCCCAATTAAGGGGAAGCGTATATTAACAATGAATGAACAACCAACTTTTTTAAAATTAAGAGAAGCTTTACCAGAGCATTTTGTTTTAGCACAGGTTGCATTTAGTGCATTTATGACAGGCAATGGCTATGCAACTAGAAGTCTATTTAACCGAAAGGTTGCAGATTTCGTCGTAGTAGATAAAAGTTTTAATGTTATTGCGATTATTGAACTTGATGATTCCTCGCATAAAGGCAAGGAAAACCAAGATGCTGCTAGAGATGCTTTAATTACGGAAGCAGGTTATAAAGTAATTCGGTACAAACGCACGCCTGACCTTGAGCAAGTGAAAAAGGATTTTGGAATTACAGCTATAAAAATTCCAACTATAGTAAATACTGTAATTCAACATCAAGAAGTAGAATTGCCAATAATTGAAACAACTCCTTTACCTAAAACAAATTTAGTGTCAGATGCATTTATTGTTGAAATTGAAAAAAATGAACAAAAAACTTCTTAGATATATATTCAGTCGAAATAGTGTCTATCTCATTTTAAGTTAAAAAAGACGGTTCAATTTCCAAAAATAAAAAAGCCACTGATCAATCAGTGGCTTTTTAGAATTTGGCGTCCCTACGGGGATTCGAACCCCGGTTACCGCC
>JAVXBC010000038.1:0-19899 GCA_036660195.1 Acinetobacter sp. | reverse complement strand
TCGAATGGCTCAGCAGGAGTTCACAGTTGAATGGCAGCATCATTAAAAAAGAAGCCCATCGGAGTTCATTTTTAACCTACAACTTTTTCCAGCTGAATCGCATGAAACTGCAAATGCTCATCGATAAAACTTTGAATAAAGTAATAACCATGATCATAACCCTCATGGAAACGCATGGTCAGATGTTGCCCCACTTCTAAACACGCGTGTTTAAATTTTTCAGGGTTCAACTGATCATAAAACTGATCATCTAACCCTTGATCAATTAAAATTTCCTCAAATAACCGACCCTTTTGCTGTACTAAGACGGTCGCATCATGGTTTGACCAAAGCTGCTGATCTTCCCCCAAATATTGAGTGAATGCCTTTTGCCCCCAAGCACAGACACTTGGCGCACAAATTGGCGCAAAGGCAGACACCGATTTAAATTGTTCAGGATATTTAAACGCTAGGGTCAATGCGCCGTGGCCGCCCATACTATGGCCGAAAATGCCAATTTGATGCTTTAGAATTGGAAAGGCTTGCAACACATGCGCATATAGCTCATGCACAATATACGACTCCATATGAAAATGTGTCGACCACGGCGTTTGCGTGGCATTGAGATAAAACCCTGCACCTTGCCCAATATCCCAATGATCACCTGTTGCAACATCCTCACCACGCGGTGAAGTATCTGGTGTAATTAAAATCAGGCTTAGTTGAGCTGCCATGCGTTGTGCATGCGCTTTAATTGCAAATGTTTCTTCTGTGCACGTCAACCCAGCCAAATAGAACAACGCCGAACAAGCTTTGCCTTCTAAAGCAGCAGGCGGTAGATATACGCCAACTTTAGTCGTCGATTTAAGCTGTTGTGATTCAAGTTGATAAATTCGTTGCTCTCCCTCAAAACAACGATTTTTTTGCAGTAGTTGCATGTGCTTTATCCTGTGTTTTTGTTATATCGCTCGATATTAAATTATCAGTCGGAAATAAATAAGGTTCGAGTTGTGGCAGCATTAATTCCATATTGCGCCCAATAGACCATTGCGGCTCTGAGGGCTCAAAACCTTGGGCAGTCTCCCATTGCGTGACTGTGGTTTTGGCCTGATCAAATGCCTTTTTCATGGATGACTGTTCTCGCATAGCCAAGTCAAAAAAAGCACGACCAAAATAAGTATAATCGGCTTCATTATTACAGCCAAACGAAGTCTTATCCGCCGCAGATGCGGTAATAATTAAGGTATCAGGCGACTGCAAAGCAGGAATAAAACTGCCTGAATAGCAGGCAGAAATGACAATCACACGCCATCGAATACCTGATTTATCTAAAGTTTCCCGCAGCCATTTAGGGTCAACTTGCCCTAAGTCTAAAGGTGCATTTTCAATTTCAAAATGATTCCGCTCACCATGTGAGGTCATATACAGAAACAGCACATCGCTATCACGATTCATCTGCTGCCCCATACGGCGCAAGGTCAGTTCAATACTGGTTTTCGAGGCAATTGGCACATCTAATCGAGTTGCGGGATTGTTAATCAGCATCATCGAACGCCCAAAAGTGCCAAACCGAGTATCAAATTGCTCTCTAATCCGTTCTATCTCGGACTTAAATACATCAACATAACTATCGCCAGCAACACCCACAAAATACCAATGACTTTGTGCAATATCACCGAATTGAATCTGATCTAACGCAGTATTAAGTAAGTGACTTTGTGCATAAAATGCATCTTCGGCAAAAACCGCTGGCTTCTCTTCGACTTTCCAAATCGGCTGATCTTTAACCGATAATTGCCAAACCACCATCGTTGCAATGGTCGCCACAAAAACCAAGCCGCGTTCCCACCAAGGCCACTTCAACGCGCGTGAAAACACCCAAATCACCGCCAAACTTTGCCACACAAAAAGTCCAACAAATAGCGGCGGTAAAAGACCGTTGTAAATACTGTCAGGAATAAAATCTAAATGGCCGTTCGAGCCCCAATACTGAATCAAACATTGTAAAAGTAAAATATTGGTATCAAGAACTAACCACAGTAATGCAGGAACGAGCATTAAACGTGGTTGATTCATCCGTTGCGATAAAAAAATCCCGACGATCAGTGCAATAAAAGGCCATAAAGCATAACCGATCAGTCCTTGGGAATTAAAATCACCCATCTGACCCGCCACCAACCAACCATAAAGAGAGTTGGTGCAACAGCCTAAAATTCCCCAAAGAATTAATTGTGTTATAGAGGGATGAACGATCTGTAATGATCGACGTGAGCCAAGAAACAACCACATTCCAGCAATTTGGTTACTTTTAAAATCATGCCAGATGTTAATGGAGGGTTTCAGGTCGATCATATCATTCTTCAGAAGTTTCTCTGTTCAAGCCCAAACTGAAAACATGCAATTCCGTTTGAACGGTGCATCATTTTTCAAAAAAATATTATGCTGAATCTAGTGTAGTCTGCTAAATAATCTTTTAGCAATCATACTTTTGCACTATATCACAAATCTTTACCGAGCATTGACCTAAGCCAAACAATCCCTTAAACATGCTTCACAGTGGTTATTTTTGAAAATAAGCATCAAAACGACAGGCATCGCCTAGCCACTGATGGTCTGGTCTTTGCTCAGCCAAATAAACCGCATGGCGTGGACGTTTTACAATGACACGTTTTGAGATTTGTTTTGCCAACGCCAGTAAGTTATCGCCTAAATCCATTTCGCCGCTTTCAGGTAATAGCAAATGGAGTAATTGCATCTGTTTTTTGACTTGCGCTTGTTTTTTCGCTGCTTGATGGTTTTGATCCCGTTGCGGAAACATGGGGTCTAAATACACCACATCAACCTGCGTTTTCTGTTCAATTAAATGCTGCAAATATTGCTGTGAATCAGCAAAAACTAACTGGATTCGTGACATCACAGGCTGCAAAAATGCATCTCGTTCAGCCTGCGCTTTGGCATATTCCAACAATATAAATAGGATAGGATGGCGCTCGATCAACTGCACGTTTGCACCCAAATGTGCCATTAATAAACTATCATGCCCAAGTCCAGCAGTCGCATCAATCAAGTTTGGACTTTCACCCACCTGACAGGCGCGAGCAATCATTTCCGATTTTAGACTAGCTCGTTTTAAGCGTGGGATTTCAGCACGCCAATCAGGCTGCATTTTCATGCCATTTGCAGCAAGGCTTAATCCATCTTCATCTAAAATCAATGCGATTTCAGGATTTAAACGCAAAAAACGCGCGTTGGCTTTTTCAATCGCTTGTCCGTTCAGCTGTATATTTAATTCAGCAAAGCGAAGTTGCAATTGTTGGAATTCGGTTTCGAATTCAGTTTGATACCAACATTGCATTTGCGTTACCAATGCACCCAACCTGTCCACCACGTCGCTAAAATAATGAGACCAAAACCAATTCGATAGTAAGCAAACACGGTAAAATCATGTTTTGAAACGTAACGAATTAAGGCGCGAATCACAATTAACGCAGAGATAAATGCCACAATGATTCCGACTGCAAGCACCTCTAAATCATTGCTGTGTAAATCGTGGCGCATTTTATACATATCGAGTAAACCTGCGCCCATAAGCACCGGAATACCGAGAAAAAATGAAAACTCAGCTGCTGCTTTGCGTGAAATACCTAAAAATAAAGACCCGATAATGGTTGAACCAGAACGAGAAGTACCTGGAAATAATGCCAAACATTGGATTAAACCAATTAATGTGGCTTGCTTAAAGCTTAAATCATCAACTTCATGCGTCACAATGTTATGCTGACGACGCTCAGCCCAAAGAATAATAAATCCACCAATAATGAGTGCAATCGCAACGGTAATGGCATTAAATAAATATTCTTTCACCACATCACCAAAACTTAAACCAATAATCACAATTGGAATGGAAGCAACAATCAAATTAATACTTAAGCGACGACCTTGTTCCTGACCTGTGAATGCACCAATTAATGCGCCCCACAACTTGCCCCAATATTCATAAATCACGGCAGCGATTGCGCCAATTTGTACAGCAACTGCAAACATATCGCGTTTTTCTAGCGTCCAAAAATCCAGTAATTGACCTGCTAAAATTAAATGCCCCGTACTCGAAATAGGAAGGAATTCGGTAATACCCTCGACCAATCCCATGATCGCGGCTTTAAAGAGTAATAGAAAATCCATAGTTAACCTTAATTAATTTGTTTTGCCTTGTTCTGGAATTTTTTTCCATGCGTCATCACGTAAATACACAGGTAATGCATATTCAGCATCTACCCATTGTTGTTGCGAAACGCAAACGTGTGCGATAGCTGCGATATCTTGTGCCGTCGCCACGATATGTTTTAACGACATTTCAGAGGTAAGCGTCGGCGTAGAGTCTATTGGGTTAAGCTTAACTAATTCTGAACCTGAACCAACCACACTAAATTGAACATAGTCAGCCGCTTGCTGGTAGTTGAATAATTTTTCTTCATCAATGGCTTGCATGATGCCGTGTTCATTTAAGCTAAAATTAGCAATATACACTTCTTGCATCCGCGCATCTAACACTGCGGTGACTTGTGAAAAACCTGTTAAACGATAGGCAGCTTGCGCTAAAGCTTGCAAACTTGATACAGGAATGACAGGTAAGTCATGTGACCATGCCAAGGCCTGTGCTACTGCGGCATTAATGCGAACGCCACTGAATGAACCTGGCCCTCGACTGAAGGCAATAGCCGTTAAATCAGCAAGTTCAGTATGTGTTTGCTGCAACGACTGTTCGATTAAAGGCAGAATGGTTTGTGTTTGCGCTTTCGGTCGTACATCTAATTGAAAAAAAAGTTCTTGGGTATCGTCAATGAGGGAAACCGAACACTGCTCATTTGCAGTTTCCAATGCAAGCAACTTCATGCAAAAACCTTAGCACAGAAAGAAATAAAAACAGAAATATGATACTCCACTCTACCGCGCTAGGCGAGCTGTTCTGCTATTTGATAAGGAATGGTTGGGCGTTGATTAAAAATTTTCAGTTATAACTAAATCCAATTATTCAAAATGAAATGCTTTCAAATCTAAAAAATTCTTATAATGCTCTGCATAATGCAAAGCACTCAATCGAAGTTGAGCGACACCCTGTTCATCGACGGTTTTCACTATTTTTCCCGGTGAGCCCATCACCACAGAATTATCTGGAATAATTTTGCCTTCTGGAATAAGTGCGTTTGCTCCGATAATACAATTTTTGCCAATGACTGCATGATTGAGAATCACCGCATTCATGCCAATCAATGAGTTATCGCCAACGGTACAGCCATGTAGCATTGCTTTATGCCCAACTGTCACATAGTCACCAATATTAAGTTCGATTCCTGCATCAGTATGCAACACCGCATTTTCCTGAACATTGGAAAAATTTCCAATTCGAATGACACAATTATCCGCGCGTATCACCGCACCAAACCATACACTGACTTACCGTCCTAACTCCACTTGCCCAATCACACTGGCTGATGGCGCGACCCATCCATCCCAAGGTTAATGTAATGCTTTTGGACTTCTTCCTTGATAGGTATACATCATAAGATCAGCTCGCTTTTGTTCAGATGCTTAAAACTTGGCAACACCAAAATGTGGTGGATTCACTAAGAATGGCCAATTTTTTTTGTGCCCTAATCCATATTGAAATAAAGAGATCAACATTTTTGCTGTCAGTCCCCAAACCACTTCGCTTTCCACTTGCATACTCGGGAAATAAAGAGATTGACGTGCTAGACGTACTTCATAGGGTACTGGTGGTGCATCAATTAAAGCTAGTAAGGGTGCAAAGAAAATACGATCAATTTCTGTGGGTTGTGCCATTAAATCCACTTGAGCTGGAATCAGCCCCACGATGGGCTTCACAGATAATCCGCTTCGTGCACGCAGCACGGGTAAATCCCCCAATAATTTCACGTCAAACGGATTTAATGCAGTTTCTTCTTGTGCCTCACGTAACGCCACGACGATATTACTAGTATCGCTTGGATCACGCTTGCCTCCAGGAAAAGAGACCTCGCCTGCATGTTGCGATAAATGTAAGGAACGACGCGTTAATAGCACTTTCGGTTGCGGCTCTTGAGTAATCGCAATCAAAACCGCCGCATCTGCAGGTTGAGTACGTTTGGAAAAACGCAACCGTTGCTCTAACAGTTGAATTAACGATGCTTCATCCATAAAACGCCTCTTTTTTATTTCTTAACCTTAAGCATCATAGCTGAAATTTGAATGCATCGCATAAATGATCGTGATGCGAAGTCACCAAAATTCAGTTATGCTGAATCAACTCTCTTTTTGATGATAACTATGAGCTTTTGCATTGCATGTGGACATCCAACTGAACAAAAAATTCCACTTGGTGATCATAAATCTCGTCTTGTTTGTGGCAATTGCGGCAACATTCATTATGAAAATCCTAAAGTTATTTGTGGTGCTCTTGCTCTTTGGGATGATAAAGTTTTGCTTTGTCGACGAGCAATCGAACCCCGCTATGGCTTATGGACGCTTCCCGCAGGTTATATGGAATTATTTGAAACCATGGAACAAGGTGCTGCACGAGAAACGCGAGAGGAAGCCGAAGCAGAAATTGACCTTGAGCAATTATACTGTATGTACAACATTCCAAGAATTGGACAGATTTACGTCTTATTTAAAGCTCAATTAAAACAAGGATTATTTGGTGCAGGCGAAGAAAGCTTAGAATGCCGCTTATTTGCAGAAGATGAAATACCTTGGAATGAACTCGCTTTCCCGAGCGTAGAACATACGCTTAAACACTATTTTGCTGATCGCCAAAAGGGAGAGTTTCCCATTCACCTAGAGACTTTAGGTACGCGGCTCGATCAAACAGGTTAACTTTAGAAATAAAAAAAAGACCGCAATCGCGGTCTTTTTTTTATGAATCACAATTATGATTTCACATGGATTGATTTACATGCTGGAAGTGTTTGATCCGCAACCTTAATTGTCACCGTACCCGAGAAACGCTTTGCCAGCTCTCGTTCCGCAGCTGTTGGTGCAACGTAGCTGTTTTTAACTTCAGTCGTTAAACCATCGTATAATTTTACATACACATCATTATAATAAGCAAAAATATTCGACCAGGTTACTGAATTATTGTCGAAATCAGTTAAGTTAATTCCTGTAGGCTGACCTGATAATAAGTTCGCCACATTAATTTTTGCACTCGTACCTGCACTTACGTTCAAACCGAACATCACGCCATCTAGGGTAGCAAATTTCGAATTAGCCAATATCATTCGCACTGTTAGTGACTTATCGTCGGTAGAGAATAATCCGCCACCTGTTGTTCCAATACGATATTGTGTTTGATTATTGCTATCCGTGATTGTACCGTCTGCATTTAGAGACTGAACCGTTCCACATACACCAGACATATCTGTTGTTGTCGAACCTTGTTTAATGTCCGTTCGAATATCACCATGCTCATCAATCACAATCCCTAAGTCAACGGGCGCTGAGCTATCACCCTGAAACTTAAAGTTTAAGGTGGCATATAGAGGGAAGTTATAATTCTGAGCAACTTTTACATTGTTGACTGTTTTAAAAATATCCCGTGGTAAGTAACTAGATGGATTCACTTTAACGATATCAATCGTACCTTTATATGCTTCACCTGCAATGTTTTGTTGCCATAAACCCAAATGACTCGCATCAACAGTTTCAGTTTCTTTAGTTTTAGCAATTTGTTTATAAAGGCCAGCAGTACCTGCAATAATGTTTCCATTCAATAACTTACCCTGATTAATCAACAAATCATCAGCCTGCTGATTAGTCAAACTCAGACGTAGTGGTTGATTGCTATTTACCATCCGAGTGATAGGGTTAAACCAGTTTTTTTGCGCGTTAATTTGAACTTTTAAAGGCTTAACTTTAGTAGTTAGAATATACGGTGCAATGACCACATTATTTGTGATGGTTGCAGGACCGCGCCATTGCTGACCAGATCCAATAACATAGCCTTGACGGTCTGTCAGTAAATAAAAACTGCCCATCGAATGTAAAAGATTACTGCTCGACTTGACACAATCTGTGGTTAAAGCCTTGTTACAACCAAAGAAACCGTCGGGTCTAACATCAGTACCTGTAGGAGTCGTTCCATTATCAACAAGCTTGGTAATCGGCGCATCAGCTTGCCACACACCTGTATTTGATAAATTCAACAAATCAGTCACCAGATCAAATGCTTGATTATCAGATACTGGTGTAACATTTAACCATGGCGTTAATATTTCAGCATATTCACCGCTAATCAATTCATTCGTACCAATGTCCTTACTAATGCTCGACAGTAAAGCTTTTTTAGCAGCAGTCATTTCAGTGGGTTGAATATCTCCGATAAGGTTGGAATTTCTTTCCACACCAATACTTTGAAAGATTTTCACTAAAGCCATGGTCACACGTGTTGTATTGTCACTTGGATTTAAAGCCGTTGGCGTTGATCCTGTCATCGCGCTTGCGATATCTAATAAACGAATACGAGGTGGCGTACTTAATTTTATTTTTGAAATGTCATCTAATTTTACGGTACCTAAACTAATTTTTTTAGGACTATCTGCGCCCTGAATATAGAAAGTAACGTTATCGCCTAATTTACAAGCACCAGCGACCACGTTGCCTTCTAATTTGGTCGCAAAATGATTAACTATATCCGAACTACAATCAAAATTTAGACCTGCAATCGGATAGTCCACAACAAAGCGCAAACAATTATCATCACCGGCAACATCACAACTGGTATTGTTGGTCACGCCTTTAACACCAGTATTTGGATCTTCATTAATTTTGGCACTTTCGCCGCCACATCCATTCAATAAAATGGTCAATGTCGATAGTGCTAATGGCAATAAAACCTTCTTATTCATATCCTTTATCCTATGAGCTTATTTTAAAGCCGAAATCCTGATCTGTCCTTGATTGGAAAGTACCTGTTCTGGTAAATCAATCGCTGATGCGAGTGGGGTCATCATCAAATATCTTGCTTGTGATGGAATTTTAATAACCCCTTGAATGGAAGCATGTTGTAATAATGTTGCATTGACTGACTTACTTTTGAAGCCGCTGACACCTTCTAATCGGCATCCTTCACCATCTAAAAAAACAACCAAAGGCCAATAATAAGTTGGCTTTTCTTGACTCGGAGCATAAGAGTCAATTTGCGCATATTCGCCCACACCCTCTAATTTGATGAGCTCATACTCAAACTTTTCCTTTAAAGGTTTGGTCGGCCATACACCTACTTCTTTTAAAGGAGATAGTGTTTTGATCGTTTTTTTATAGTCTTTCATAAAACAACGGTCATTCTCAAACGCAACATCCAAATCTTGTTCAGTTAAACGGATATATGTCGTTGATAATACAATTGGGGCATCAGTGTTTTGATTTCGGTTTAAGAATTTATCTAGCACCGAGCGACTCACCCCTTTTTTACGTTCGATCGTTTCCATACGCCCAGTACCATCTGGCATGCTATAAAAACGTTTCTTACCGTCTAAGTTAAATTCTTGATCTTCTAAATATTCATTATTGACATACTCAACCCCATCAATTTTATTAAATGGCTGAGCTGAGTCCGTAGATGCCATCGACTCATTAATGAATTGCTTTGGACTAGATTGCGGCAGTTTATTCGTTTCCACCTTAGAATCAGCTTTCGTTATAACTGGAAGCGTATTTTGAGTTTGAGTTGTAGATGGCTCAATCACAGTTTTTTTCGGGGGCTGTATTTTTTCCCCTATAGTGGAGATTGAACTATTTTGAACAACAGATGCCTTCTGAGTTGAAGACATGATTTTCTGCTCTTTTGCTGGTAAAGCTAATGTCGTTTGCTTTTGTTCGACAGCAGCTTTATCCACTTGATGTGGCACTGAATCAACTTGAACACGCTTAACTGGGGGAGTTATTAATGATTTTTTCTCAGCCTTTTGAGGCACAATCATTGGACGTCCATCTGGACCAATGATTGTATAGAAACCATCTGCATGTACATACCCTCCACTTGCCAATCCAATACACAATACCAGTGAAGCAAATTTCGGGCGCTGAATCATTTTTTTATACATTACCATCTTGTTCTATAGTTGATACCAAGTAAGGTTACTTTGGTATTTGTTTTGATGTCTAAACCTGCATATGGGTTTAATAGAATATTATTCACCCCAGTTTGGTTTGCCAAAGTACTGGTATTGGCTGGAATATCATCGCGGCTGCGTAAGAATGCAAGCGATAAATCTATATCAGTATCTTGATCAAAACGGTAACCCGCGCCTAAACCAAACAATTGTGCATTGTTGATCGGTACCATGGTATTTCGTTTATTATCAGGAATTGAACTGGTTCTTGGTTCATAACCAATACGAAGTTTTAAACGATCCGTTGCCGAATATTCGAAACCAATTCCCCAGTTCCAAGATGATTGGAAACCGAGTGGTAGCGCTAAAGAACGATCCGTCACTTTATTCGATAAAAGTTTCGCAACTTTTAATAATGAAATTTGACGATCGAACTCAAACTTAAATTCATCCCATGCGGCAAAATCCGTCCAGCCAACATCAAAATTCATCTGTAAATCAGGGAATAAATTGTATTTAATACCCGCTTTAAAATGCTGTGGATATTTAAAATCCATGGCAACCAAACCAGATTCAATATTTGGCACATACCCAGGCAAACCGAGAATCGCAGCCAAAATTTGACCTGTTGCAGAAGAATTCAGACCAGCAACCAATTGTTGAGGCGCGACCGCATTATTAATTAAATACTTTCCGCGCAAACGCATTTTTGCTTCACTTTGATACACCATACCAAAGCTAAAATCGTCAGTTGGCTCCCACAACACCCCCAAGTTATAACTTGGACTTAATGACTGCTCCAAAGAAACATCTAAAGAACCTAATTTATTAAAAGGGTTCATCCCTTCTTTGGCATTACAGATACCAAATAGTAATAAGTCAGTAATAATGTCGCCGTTGTCTTTGAAAGGACCACAAACCACGTCATCGACCATTCGCAAAACACCGATCATTTCATTTGGGAAACGTAAATCAGTTTTCATTGCAATGGCTTGGTAAGACATCCCAAAGGATGCGCCCACTGAAAGGTGGTCATTAACTTGATAACCGAAAGACGGAGATAAATAGGTAATACGTTCTAAGGCAACTTGTTGCCCCATATAATTACCAGGATTGCCATCTTCAGAACCGAAACCAGCAACTAAGGGTGCATACATAGCAGTCGCGTAAGTAACCTTAGAACCAGGCGGCTTATAAGCAATTCCCGCTGTAGGTGCTGCTAATGGTGTATTTGGCCCTAAATCCACCATCTTTTTTAAGATTGGGACATAAAGGCTTGCATACTCAACATTCCCTTCAACGGTGCCCTTAAAGTCTGTACAAATACCTGTATCGACTTCAGGTCCATCATTACAGACCAAGGGATCGTCAGAATAACCGAAAACGTTATAACCTGCGGGCGCAGTAAAATCTCTTTTAATAGCAAAATTAGCCAGAATACCCTGAACGTCAGTTTGTAATCCTTCAATTTTAGTCAAACCAGCTGGGTTAAAATGTACTGCACTAATACCTGGTGGATCTGCAGTAACCGCATTCCCCATTGTTAAAGAGCGCAAGTCTACTGATAAATCCTGCCCTAATTGAGCATTTGCAACATTAGATAGTCCAGCCAGCAAAATTGCTACCGTTAAAGGACGTAATTTAAGGTATTTCACCATTATCTCCCCTTAACGAACTTTTTTGCCAAAACCTATAATATCCAATGGGAATGACAAGCCTAAAGACACATCTGGTGCATCCTCTGTTAGACCAATCCCTACAGTCCCGTTCACAATCGTTTCAGGCGAAACACGCACCCCTAAAGCAAAGGAAAGCGTAGAGCTACTTTGGTCTGCGGATTGGAAGCTTTCACCTTCAGTAAAATAGAATTTAGCGCCAGTGTTAAAGCTTTGTTGATATGACATGGTGAGTGACACATCGTAGTTGAATGAATAAGCAAAACCAAAGGCAAAACCACCACTCAAACCTGGGTCAAAACTCTCTAAAACGCGACTACCACGCAACTGATTTAAGCCAGTTTCTTTTAAGCCATAGTTCGCAGAAACGGATGTAAATAACACAACTGGGTCAATATACTTACGTGTACTTGCCCCAAAGCCTACTGAATAATAACCTTTACCCGTCGATAACTCGTCGATACCAATATCATAAGGACTATCACCAGTTTTTGTCGACAAGCTACCAAATAGTACTAACGGTAGACGCCCTTGTTTTAAGGGAAATGGTTCCCAACGAGCACCAAAGTTAATGTCACCCAAACCTGCTGCGGTTTGATCACTTAATAAATCTTTTTTCGCAACCAATGGCAATGATGCAGACAAAGTCACATTATCCAAGAAACCATATTGCACCGTAAATGTATTGGTTAATGTGTGGTTCGCATCTTCTTCTACGCGCAAACGAGCCAATGTACTGGTACTGTCACTAGTCGCCAAATCAAGTCGACTGTCGCGATAATAAGTATAGTCAACATCATAATAAGATGAATACACGCCCTTTTTAATTAATGAATATTGACGCTCATTAGAAGTAAATACTTCCTGCAAATTGGTTTCAGTCGTTGCATCTGTTTCTTTCTTCTGCAAGGCTGTCGCTGCTTGACCCGCCTGCGTATCCACAGGTGCTGCTGTTGGCTGCGCCGGTGTTTCAGCTGCTGAATCTGTTACTGGTTGTGCTGCTGCATCTGCTGGCGTTGTCGCAACATCTACAACACTAGCCTCTGCTGCTGGCGCTGTAGCATCAGCTTGTGCTTGTTCGCCCATGACCACTGGCGCTTGCTCTTCAGCATAAAGTGTGGTGGTAATTGCGCTTAAGCTCAATGCCAACACCGTCATATTCATCCATGTACTTTTCATTTTACTTTACATCCTATTAATACATTTAATTTTCGCTGATTCTTAATCTATTTCCGCTTGTAATATAAGCGCATAAAGGTCGTAATCGGTTTGTTATACGTGGATGAACTAGGGTCGGCATCCAATACTCGACGCATGGTTGATGCTTTATCTGCACTGCGCTCTAACTTTTGCGTTGGAAATTGAATTTCTGCGAAGGCATAACGATTCACTGTCGCATCTTCGACATGACGCATATCAGAGTCTTTTAAAGCTAAAAGATTCTTACGGTATTGCTCAGGAATGTCCACAATAAATAAAGTGTTATTATCCCAAATTTCTTGAAATCGAATTTGGTCAAAACTAATGTTGCCTAGTGATGGATCTGCCACATAAACGCGTCCATCTTTATAAGCCTTATAAACAACAAAATGTTTAAACCCAGCATAGGTAATCGGTACAATTGCGGGTTGTTGCAATGCGGTTAAATCTTTAAATTCCCCACGATACCCACCACTATTCATACCTAAAGCTGATACAAAACGTTTCATATCGAGAAGCGAAAAACTACGACGTTCGATAATTCGCTGATATTCACCGTACTGCAGCAAACCACTCATTGTTTGCTGTTCAGTTAAGCTAAGCCCACCATAGCCATTTAACAGTGTTGTCAGCGCTGCAGAACCACAGCTATAGTCATAGGCTTGACGCACGATGCCACGAAACTGATCTTCTACTGCTGGCTTAATAGTGACTGCTTCACGATGATTACGCGTAAATGACGAATTACGAGAATCCAGCGTTTCTGTGTAATACACAGTACCTGGCGGTTTTTTTTCTATTTCGAAGGCTTGCGTTGAAAAGTAATACATCAATGCTGAGCCTAAAGCGATCTCTAACATAAGTCTCTTTTTTTACCCTGGCAACACTTGCCTTATTCATATTATTTTTAGTGTTCGCAAACACCCCATCCTTGTGTGTTGAAGATACCTTTTTTTATAGAAAAAAACAGCATTTTTTTAGTTTTTTTTGACGAAATGTAGCAAAAGTTATAATTAGGTTAATATTACTTGAAAATTTGTGATTTTATTAACGATTTACCACTACCATTATCTTAAAAACAAAAAAAGCGCATTACGCGCTTTTTTTGTTGAACCACTAAATGAATTAGTGACCAGAGATTTTGATAAGCGCGCCTGGAGTAGTACCAGTAGCGCCGTTATACACATTCATGCCTTGAACTTCGATGTCACCGATAGAACCCGCAGTAGCAGAACCTAAGTGAACACCCTTGATGTAAGCATCAGAAGCTGTTTTCATAGTGTTGATTTGTAGGTAACCAGTGTTGTCACCAGCAACAGCTTCACCAACTACACTGATGTCTGCTTGAACAGTTAAATCAGTACCGTTTGCGTCAGCAAGTTTGATGCTGTCTAAACGAATTTCACCAGCAAGAGTACTAGTAACGATAGTACCAGCAGCATTGTAGTGAGCTGTGTTGATTGTAGATGAATCGTAAATACCCAAGTTATCAATTGAAAGACCACCAGTCATCACTGTGTCTAATTTGATCATCGCACCTTGAGGAGCAGCACCTAACTGAATGTTTGCAGTCGTAACGCCTGTTTTCAAAGTTAAACCAGACAAAATTTTGTTGTAGTTAGTTGCTTCAGCAGCACCACGACGAATACTTGTAGCCCCAGTTGCTGGCATTGCATTAGAAGCAGATACACCAATTTCACCGATAGCGATATTTAAACCAGAAACTTTAGCCGCAACGTTAAGGTAAGCTGTGTTACCACCACCAGCACCAGCAGCTGTATCAATTACGATATCTGCCAAGTTGTGACTTGGAAGAAGCGCAGCAGAGTTTGCAGTAATCACAATACCAGAAAGTGCGTTTGGATTCGTAGCCGGATTAAACGTACCACCTTTCGCCTTGATTACGATCGCACCGGCATCAGCAGCTGTACCAGCTAAACCATCGTTATCATGAATTAATACTTTATCGATTGTTAAACGAGAGATACCAAGACCAATGTTAATACCGTCTTGACCAGTCGTAGCAGACATTGCAGCATCGTCCATAGACTGCATAGCCATAGCATTTGCGCTGATTGCCATTGAAGAAATTAAAGCTAATTTAGTAAACATTTTCATTTGAGCACTCTCCCAAGAGCATTATTTTTTGACTTGCACTACTCTAAACTGTCCAACGTTGCTTTCTCAAAATGACAACTAGAACTTCCAATCCTTGAGTAGTTCGCTTAGCAAGACCTAAATTACAGCTTTGTTATTTTATGTTCAACTCCTGTTATGACTTTTTTATCAATTTACCGATAAACGGCAAGCTGAATTTATACATACAAATTAATAAATAACCACTAAGTAGCTTGAATATTTCAATTTCCTGCATAAATTTAGTTTAATCGTACCTTCATTTGTTTTTATAAAACCCACCCATCAAAGGTGAATTCCATCACAAAAATGGAAAGTCAACATCATGACTGTAGCCAAAATTCAGCTTATTTACTCTTTTTCCGCTAATTTAGAGGGACAAATATCCTGAAATAGCTGAATGTAGTAAGATATTTTATCTAAGTTCAATACACTCCCTGCTGCTTTATGTCTTATTTTCAGCAAAAGCTCAACACTCACACAAATACACCTTCCGATCTTTTACTGCATCTTCAAGATCTGACTGGTCTAGTCTATTTACATGATCAGCAAAACCCTATAATCGCGTTTTTGCCACAACAATACTTAATTTGCCAATCATCTATCTCAACATTTTTTGAACAAATCGAATTTAATCACTATCAGAAATCGACTTTCACACCCTCTGCAATAGAGTTTGCCAATTTTGATTCTGCAAAATTTGCTCGTGCCGATGAAAGTGATTCTTTTCAGGGCGGCTATATTGGTTTTTTGAGTTATGACTATAGTACGCAATTTTTTGTCGAAACTTCCCAACGCTCACAGCCCAGTTTTTTTCTAGGTCAATATCTTTCCTTTCTTAAATTCATTAATGGTGAATGGATTTTCCATAGCGATGATGCAAATGCAAAATCAATTTATGAATGGATTTGCGAACGATTAGCGCACCCCTCTCCTGAAACGTCCGAACTCACCTTAATCGAAAAATGCCAACCGCGCTGGACTCAACAGCAATATTTAAATGCGTTTCAGCAAGTTCAAGACTATATAAAAGCAGGCGATTGCTACCAAATTAATTTAACGCAAGAATTTTCCGCAAAAGCGCACGGCGAACTACTAAGTCAAGCCGAAAAATTCTGGGATTTAACCCATGCGCCTTATGCAGGCTATTTAAAGCTTGGTGATTTTGAATTACTGAGCTGTTCACCTGAACTATTTATCGAATTTCAACCTAATCGAAATATTAAAACCCGCCCGATTAAAGGCACGATGCCGCGCTTTGAAAATGCCAAGAAAGATCAAATTTCGAAACAAAAACTGCGTGAATCTGAAAAAGATCAGGCTGAAAATTTGATGATCGTGGATTTACTCCGTAATGATTTAAGCGTTTATGCTGAAATAGGCACAGTGAAAACCACCAAACTTTTTGAAATTGAAAGTTTTAATCAAGTGCATCACATGGTGAGTGAAATCACTGCGACCTTAAAAGCAGATATTCATCCGATGCAAATGTTGTTGTCTGCGCTCCCCGGTGGTTCAATTACAGGCGCACCCAAAATTCGAGCGATGCAAATCATTGAAGAATTGGAAGGCGCACCGCGTGGGGCATATTGCGGAAGCATGGGTTATGTTAATTTTGATGGTACAGGTCGATGGAATATTTTGATTCGTAGCATTCAAAAATATCAAGCGGAATTGTCTTTGTGGGCAGGTGGCGGTATTACCATCGCATCTGATGCTGACGCTGAGTACCAGGAATGTTTTGATAAAATTTCTGCCATGCTCGATTTACTCAACACACAGCAGAAATCTAAACCTTAATTAACAGCTTTATTTAAAATTTGCGTGGTCAACGTTTCGACTAATCGTGCATTTTGCTCATCAGTTCCAACGGTAATTCGCAAAAATTGATTAATTCGAGCTTTATTAAAATAACGCACAATAATGCCCTGCTCACGCAACTGTTGCGCCAACGCTGCTGCGGAATATTGTGCATGGCTAACAAAGATAAAATTCGCTTTAGATGGTAAAACCTGAAAACCCAAAGCCGTTAAATCTGCCACCAATTGCTCACGGCATGAAATGACTTTTTGGCATTGTGCTTCAAAATAATCTTGATCTTCAAATGAAGCGACCGCCGCCGCAATCGCAAAACGATCAATCGGATATGAGTTAAAACTATTTTTAACGGCTTCTAAAGCTGTAATCAAATGCGCTTGAGCAATGGCAAATCCAACACGTAATCCAGCCAATGAACGAGACTTAGATGTGGTTTGGCAAACAACTAAGTTTTCGTATTGGTTGACCAATTGCACCGCTGAAACCGCACCAAAATCGACATAAGCCTCATCAATTACCACGACGCGATTTGGATTTGCCTTGAGCATTTGTTCGATTTGGTCAAGACCTAAAGCAATACTGGTTGGCGCATTTGGATTGGCAATAACGATTCCGCCATTTTCTCTTGAATAATCAGCCACATTGATTTCAAAGTTTTCATTCAGAGGAATTTGCTGAGTGTCAATTCCAAAAAACTGGCTATAAACAGGATAGAAACTATAGCTAATGTCGGGATACAGCAGCGGCTTATTTTGAATAAAAAAGGCTTTAAAAATATGTGCCAAAACTTCGTCAGAACCATTACCAACAAATACTTGCGTAATGTCGACATTTTGCTGTGTAGCAATCGCTAGTTTTAATGCTGTTGCATCTGGGTCTGGATATAAGCGCAACACATCAGCTTGGTCTGCTAACACAGCTTGCACTGCTTCCACCACTTTCGGAGAAGGTGGATAAGGATTTTCATTGGTATTGAGTTTGAGTAAGTTCTGAATTTTAGGCTGTTCGCCCGGCACATACGGCTCTAATTCACGGACTTCTGGACTCCAAAACCGCATTTGTTCGGATGTAAGTGTCATTCTATTTCTCTTTTCGCCCTCACCTAACCTCTCCCACAAAGAGAGGAATCTTCAAACTTTTACATACATTGGGTTTCAATGCGAAAAGCGCCCTCTCCATTTATTAGAGGGCTAGAGTGAGGTTTATATTTATTAAAAACTTGTAGTTAAATACATCTTGAATCAAGATTCATAACGGTAGCGTGCCGAACGTGCATGTGCGTCCAAGTTTTCTTGCACCGCCAAAACATCGGCCGTCTTCGCTAAGGTTTTTACACCTTCTTGCGAACACATAATCAAACTTGAGCGTTTTTGAAAATCATACACGCCTAATGGTGAAGAAAACCGTGCTGTTCCTGAGGTCGGCAAGACATGGTTTGGCCCTGCACAATAATCACCAATGGCTTCTGGGGTAAATCGCCCCATGAAGATTGCCCCTGCATGGCGAATGTCTTGACTCATGGCTTCAGCATCGTCAAGGCAAAGTTCCAAATGCTCAGGCGCAACTTGATTAATTAAGGCAATTGCTTCGGCACGGTCTTTGACCAAAATCAACGCACCTCGATTTTCAATTGAAGTACGTGCAATCTCTACTTTCGGCAATTCATTCAAATGTTTTTCAACGGCAGCTTCGACCGCTTCCAGTAAGGCTTGATCTGGTGTGATAAAGATCGACTGCGCAACTGTGTCATGTTCTGCTTGAGAAAGAACATCCATTGCCAACCAATCAGCGTTATTTTCACCTTCGGCGTAGACCAAAATTTCCGATGGCCCTGCAATCATGTCGATGCCAACTTGACCAAAAACTGCACGTTTCGCCGCTGCAACAAAACGATTGCCCGGCCCCGTAATTTTGTCGACGGCAGGAATCGTTTGTGTGCCATACGCCAGTGCCGCAACTGCTTGCGCTCCGCCAATGGTAAACACTCGACTCACCCCCGCCAAATAGGCTGCGGCTAAAACCAATGGATTAAGTTCGCCATTCGGTGCAGGCACAACCATGATAATTTCGGGCACGCCTGCAACATGTGCAGGAATCGCATTCATCAAAACAGATGATGGATAAGAAGCTAATCCACCTGGCACGTAAATTCCAACTCGATCTAGCGGTGTAACTTTCTGACCTAGCGTATTTCCAAGTTCATCAATATAGCTCCAACCTTCTTGCTTTTGCGCTTGATGAAAGGATTGAATACGTTTTGCCGCCAACTCTAAAGCGGAGCGAACTTCGTCACTCAACCCCTCGAAAGCCGTTTTTAGCTGTGCTTGGGTCAATTCCAATTCAGAAAAATGATGCGCTGGATGTCGATCGAACTGTTGGGTCAATTTGAGTACATGGTCATCGCCATACTGCCGAACATCGGCAATAATTTGATCTACAGTTTGCACTAATTGAGGATCACTAACAGTTTCAAATGCTAAAAGATCAGCAAATGCCTGTTGAAAGTTTTGATCCTGAGTCGATAAACGCCGCATCAATTTACCCACGAGATGTATAAAAGAAGACTAAGTTTACCCTTTTTCGGCTCATTTGTGGGAGGCTTGTTGAATTTGATTGCAATGACGAACATAAAAAAACCCTTGTTATAAAACAAGGGTTCTTCGATTCAGAAAAAACTTAGTTCTTTTCTTTATCTACGATTTTGTTTGCTTGAATCCAAGGCATCATCGCACGTAACTTGTTACCTGTTACTTCGATACCATGTGCAGCATTTTGACGACGACGCGCAGTCATTGATGGATAGTTCAACGCACCTTCATTGATGAACATTTTTGCATATTCACCAGATTGAATGCGTTTCAATGCATTACGCATTGCTTCACGAGACTGTTCGTTAATTACTTCAGTACCCGTTACATATTCACCATATTCAGCATTGTTAGATACTGAATAGTTCATGTCCGCGATACCGCCTTCGAACA
>JAVXBC010000037.1:0-21363 GCA_036660195.1 Acinetobacter sp. | reverse complement strand
TCACCAGTATTGATGAAGATGCTTATATTATGGTTGCAACCAATGGTTTATTGGGTGAAAAATATTTGAAAGTCGTTCCTGGCGGTGGCATCAACTACGTGAAGCGTGGGGAAGTGGTTTCAAATACTCAAGGAACTATGGATTTAGAAGATTTAATTAGTAAATTTATTACGGGTGGTTCGGGTAAATCGACATCCAGTTCAGCAACAACAGAAAGCTCAGCTTCGCAGCCCGTTGCGACCGAAGCAGAAGCGTCTTTTGTTGAGTAATTCAGGTTAGGAGAATGTAGTGAATATCGTATTAAAACAAACACTCACAGCAAGCGTATTATCTACCATGCTTGCAAGTGCCGCTTTTGCAGCACCGACAGAAACCCCACCTGATTTTGTAAAACGTGTGGCTGATGGCTTAATTACGCGCTTAAAAGCGGATCATGCAAAATTGCAGAATAACCCTGCAATGGTGAAAACGATTATTCGCCAAAATTTAGACCCATTTGTCGATTCACAAGCGTTTACCCGTATTGTGTTGGGGACGTATGCGAATAATCAATATTCAACCGCTGCTCAACGTGCTCAGTTCGAGAAGAACTTCCGTGAAGTGATTATTGAAAACTATGGCGGTGCTTTCGCCAAATATACCAATGAAAGCTACACCATGCGCCCGTACAAAGCCAATAACAGTAAGAACCCTGTGGTGACTTTGGATTTCTCGCATAACGGCGAAAAAATTCCAGTATCGTTCCAATTGGTTGATAAAGGGGATCAATGGAAAGTGCGTAATATCAATGTGTCAGGCATTGATTTAGGTTTGCAGTTCCGTAACCAGTTTGCGGCAACGGTTCAGCGTAATGGTGGTGACATCAATAAAGCGATTGCAACCTTTAAACCTGATGCTGAAACAGCAGTGAAGAAAAAATAAGGTGATGACGGGTGATTCAGTATATTGATCAGCAGTTGGTCGTTTCAAAAACGATTAATTTTGAAAATGCAGAACAGATTTACCAAGCAGGTTTGCAGCATATTCAGCAGCATCAAAATTTCCCTTTGATTGTTGATCTTGCGCAACTTGAAAATGGCAATACTTTGTCTTTGGCTGTTTTGGTGCAATGGTTGCGTCAAACACCTGAAAATAAAGGGCTGCATTTTAAAAATGTGTCTGAAAAAATGCTGAAAATCATTCAAGCCAGTCATTTACAAGATGATTTGAAATTGATTTGATCAATTCATATCGCAATAAGAAAGCACCGTGAGGTGCTTTTTTATTAAAGCCATTTTTATAATAAAAATAGCCACCTAAGATAAGCTTTGCTCATTCAAAGTTGTTTTATGGTGTTTCAAATTGTTGAATGGTTTGAATCACTTGTTGTCGGTAGGCTCGCCACCTAGGCATTGCGTACAATCTATTTTTACGTGTATAAATGACAACTCCACGCGACTTATATTTAAAGGTAATCTCACAAAGTGGTAAACTACCGCAATAAATTTTTACAGCTTCATCTTCGGGAACTTCAGGTGGTGAAATCCAAACTTGAAGCCGCTCATTAGAAACGCAGTTTTTTGGAATTGGATCATCGGGTAACTTATTGGCCAGTCTGTCCAATGTTACCTGTATCCATTCATCGCCCACACCCTTCAAGCGTGCTCTTTCTTTTAAGTTTTCTACATCATAGCAACTCAAATCTTTATAATTTTGTAGACCATATACATCCTTAGCTCTAAAGAGATCTGACTGAGTTGCTCCAAGTGTATTGACTGGATGGCTTTTCCCTGAATAAAGTGATATTGTAAATCCATAGATGTCTTCTTGGTTTGAAGGACGTCCATCTTCATTCAGTATTACAGGTTGACCACTTTCTGTAATTTCAAAACTGATCGTGCCTAGCTGTGGCTTTTCTTTTGGATCCTTAGGTCGAGAATAACCAAATGGCCCCCCCCCAGTTGATAAGATTTGTCCTACTCGCCCATCTTCGTCCATTCCACCTTGTAAATAATTCACTGGTACTTTTAGTTTTAAATCTGGCGCATTATTTTCAATATCCCCTGGTGAATCTACATAGAGTACTTTGTCTAAAATTTGAAACTCAGGCGCATTTCTTTGATTAAACTTTTGTAACCTTTCTTGCTCCCACTCTTGTTCCCACTTTTCAGGAGGAAAACATGCAGCTAGCCCCAAGCTTAACTGCAATATACAAATCACATTAAGCTTTTGTTTAAATAATTTTTGGTTCATTTTTATCTCAGCTTGAAAACTGTTTTATCATCTGTGAAGGGTCAAAACCATCAAATTGATAATAAAATAAAGCTTCGTTATTTTTTAAAAATCAGGTCTTTTGAGCGGCATGTCATAAATATTTTTATAGCACAGTAACTGGTGGAGCATATTTTCAACCTGTTTGCTATTCCACGTGAGAAAGTGTACTTCACTAGTTGAAACAAGTTAACGAGAAATGTTTTATCGTAATAAAAAAGTACCATGAGGTGCTTTTTTATTAAATCCATTTCTTCCAGCGGAAGTACACCATTGGTAGCACTAAAAAGGCGACCACAATACTAAACACCGCCCAAAAACTCAGACTACCTTTGGCAAAAGGTAATACATCGGTATTCATACCATAGATACTGGCAATCAACATAGGTGGCGCAAGCATACTCGGTAAAATCGAGAATCGACGAATGGTATCGTTCTGCTCGGTATTAATAAATCCAGAAGTGGTATCCAGTAAGAATCGCACTTTTTGGAATAAGAACGCATCATGTTCGACCAGTGAGCGCACATCTTCACTCAATTCTCGAATGTCGGCATCATAAATATGGCTGCCTAAAGCACGTGGACGTGATAGGAACGTTAGGACACGACGCAAATCAATCAAACACAATTGCGCTTTTCCAAGCACGTCTTCTTGTTGCGCTAAACGAGTAATCATGTCATCCAAATCGAGCATTTTTTCTCGATGATGATTATTCAGCACTTCAGTGGAGTAGCGTTCTAGGTCTTTGTGGATATCTTCCAAAATATCCGCAAGTTCATCCAGCTTAGCTTCAAGTAAACCCAATAAAATCCAAGTCGGGTCTTTATAGTCCATGTCATAGTCATTACGACGCGCGCGCGCACGGAAGGCACGGAACGCCACCAGTTTTTCACCACGCATGGTAAATAAACGATCTTTATGCAAAATAAAGGCAACCGTTTGCACCATCGCCAACATGTGAGTGGTATCTTCGGTATCGCCATCGACCAAGTAATTTTTATTTTTGGTTAAAAAATACGTGCTGATATGCAAAATGCCGTCATCATCACGGTAAAAACGTGCCGATGAAGAAATATCTTCAAGTGATTTAAGGGTTGGGAGCGACCGCTCATAAGCGTCGAGCACCCATTGTTGTTCTTCTTGAGATGGAGCAATTAAGTCAATCCACACCAACTCAGGGTGTAGGTCAAAATCGCCATTAATGGTTGCGTCTTCTAGACTACCGCGCTCTGTGGCATAAAAGGCTTCAAGCATGTCTTTTTTCCTCGCGCAAACCAAAGGAGGCTTTCTTGTTGATCAAGAAAGTCAGCGTGTATTTTAGACAATGATTCAAGGAAAAACACTTGTCTGAACGATTTTTTGTGATAAATCGTGTTTGTAGTCTACTTGATTCGCATGACAATTAGATAAAAGCATTTTAATTTTATTGTGCTTTTTTGAATAAGTGAATCCATTTCAATATTCAGCGGTATCGTTAAAATTTTCTACACGCACATTTTCTTGTACTTGTGCAGCTGCCAAGCATAGCGCATGTATCTGTTGGCAGCCGAGCTGTTCTAGGGTTTGCGAAAGTGCGGCAATCGAACTGCCTGTAGTGACCACATCATCGACAATCAAAACTTTGCGATAGCGAATTTTACTGGGGTTATTCAGCACAAATTGCTGCTCAATATTGTCCAGCCGCTCTAAGCGAGAAAAGCCTTTTTGTGAATGTTGCGCAAGACGTTCTACAGGTTGCCAAATTGGTAGATTTAGACTTTCACTTAACGATTTTGCCAGTAATAGGCTTTGATTAAAGCCACGCTCAACCAAACGGTCGGTAGAAATTGGCATCGGGACAATGGCATGAACTTTAGGCAGTTTAAGTTGTAATAACACGCCATCTAAAAGACGTTGATGATGCAGTTTTTGTTCATATTTGAATTGTTGAATAATACGATTAATGGGGTATTCATAATGACAGGCGACTAAGACCTGTTGTTGATTTCGTTCAATTTGCTGTTTTAACCACGGTAGTTGTTGCCAGCAACTTTTACAGACGCCAAAGTGTTGACTAATGCCAATATCACATAGGGAGCATGGACTAAATTTTTCTAATAACTGTTGCGCTATATTAATGAATTTAAACATAGGCATATCTTGGAGCATGTGGTAGCCAGCGTTTCAATAAACCATTAGCTTGCCGTGGGTAATCTTTTAATATGTGTTGTGCAACCACATGTGCTTGACTGAGCAAATGATCATCTCGTTCTAAACGTGCCACACGGAAACCCATATCACCTGTTTGTTTAGTTCCTAATAGTTCACCTGGTCCGCGTATTTCCAAGTCTTTTTCTGCAATTACAAAGCCATCGTTGCTTTCACGCAAAATCGAAAGGCGTTCCTGACCATTTTGCGATAGCGGAGCTTTATACAGTAAAGCACAAAAACTGGCGGTTGCACCACGTCCGACGCGACCTCGAAGTTGATGCAGTTGTGACAGCCCAAAACGTTCTGCATTTTCAATCACCATGATCGACGCATTCGGCACATCCACCCCGACCTCAATCACGGTGGTGGCAATCAATAATTGCAACTGATTGTCTTTAAAGGCTTGCATGACGGTCTGTTTTTCATTGGCTTTCATTTTGCCATGTACCAACCCGATATTGACGTCAGGAAAGCGATCTTTAATTTCTTGATAGGTGGCTTCTGCCGCTTGTGCATCCAATGTTTCGGATTGCTCGACCAATGTACAGACCCAATAGGCTTGTTTACCTTCACGGCAGTTGGTGGCGATGCGTTGCAAGACCTGTTCACGGCGGTCAAGCGGAATGGTGACGGTCTGAATCGGTGTGCGACCTGGTGGTAGTTCATCAATCACTGACGTATCCAAATCGCCATAGGCACTCATCGCGAGGGTGCGAGGAATTGGTGTTGCAGTCATCACCAATTGATGCGGGGTAAATTGATCATTTCCTTTATTGCGTAGCGCAAGGCGTTGATCGACCCCAAAGCGATGTTGTTCATCAATAATGACTAAACCGAGTTTATTAAAACCTACATTTTCCTGAAACAGCGCATGTGTTCCGACAATCAGTTGTGCATGACCTTCTTTAATAAGTTGTTCCGCTTCTGTGCGTGCCTTGCCTTTTTGTTTACCTGATAGCCATGCCACTTGAATACCTAAAGGTTCAAACCAACGTTTAAAATTTAAATAATGCTGTTCGGCTAAAATTTCAGTCGGTGCCATCAATGCCACTTGCCAGTCGGCTTCAAGAACGTGACAGGCGGCAACGGCAGCGACTAAAGTTTTCCCTGCGCCAACATCGCCTTGAACTAAACGTAGCATGGGCTGGTTTTGTTTCAGGTCTTGTAAAATTTCTTTCGATATGCGCTTTTGTGCGGCAGTCATTTGAAATGGCAGCGCATCTAAAAGTTGTTTTGCCAAAATTTTACTGCTGCTAAAACTTGGTGCGGCAATTTGGCGGATATAGGCTCGACGTGTCAGTAGGCTGATTTGATGCGTAACCAATTCTTCAAAAATCAAACGCTGTTGTGCAGGATGCGACCCTTGATTGAGCTGCAACATATTGGCATCGGTCGGCGGTTCATGAATATAATGCAAGGCTTGCTTGAGCTCATAGCCATTGCTAAATTGACTCGGCAATAACTCGGCTAGGTCATCACTATGTTGTTGTAAAGCTTGACGTACATAGTCACGCAACTTAGGTTGAGACAAGCCTTCAGTGCTAGGATAAATCGCAGTTAGTTGGGTTTTAGGTAAGGGCGTATGTTGGAGAATGACTTGAATTTCAGGATGATAAAGTTCTAAGCCACGTGCACCAACGCGAACTTCGCCAAAAATTCTCAAGCGTTGCCCGATTTTAATTCGATCGGTTAAACCTTTATAAATATGATAAAAGCGTAAAGTGACTTTACCGTAATCATCTTGGACTAAAGCGGCGAGGGATTTCTTTTTTCCAGCAGGAAAATCGACGGAACGTACTTCACCTTCGAGCAAATAGCTGCGTCCAACCACAAGCTGATTCATAGGAATGATCGTGCTACGATCTTCATAGTCACGTGGTAGATGAAATAACAAATCATCCGTGCTGAAAATATGCAGCTTTTCTAAAAGGGTGGCTGCGGCAGCACCCACGCCTTGTAATGTCTGGACTGAGCTCATATTCGGTCAAAGGGTAGTATGCATATTTTATTTATAGGTTATGGTAAAACATCTCAGCGTGTGGCTAAACACTTATTTGAGCATGGTCACCACATTAGCACAATTAGTCGTAGTGCAAAAACTGATTGTTATGCCGAGCATTATCAGCAAGATATTTATCAACTTGATTTAACCGTATTACCGCCGATAGATGTGGTCTATGTGCTGCTCGCTCCCTCAGAGAGTGGCATTGAAGCGTATCAACACACGTATGTCGATAGCGTTGCACCTATCGTATATGCGTTAAAAATGCATCCTATTAAACGCATCATTATTGTTTCTTCGACTCGCGTTTATGGCGAAAATGCAGGGCAGCGAATAGATGATGAATCGTCCATCCAACCGAGCGATGAACAAGGTCATTTGCTATTGAAGATGGAGCAACTGTGGCAATCACATTATCCGCAAAATAGTATCATCATTCGTCCCACTGGAATTTATGGCACATCTATAGCACGTCTCAAACGTCTTGCTGAGCAAACTCAAAGTTATCCAACGGTTCATTATAGTAATCGCATTCATATTGACGATTTAGCCAAGTTCCTTGCGCTGCTCACAGAGTTGCCAAAAACACAATCCAGCTATATTGTAAGTAATAATAAACCTTTGCCTTTACATGAAATTATTGTTTGGTTTCAACAGCAACTGAAACTTCCGTTGTTAGAACTTAGCTCGGAACGTGTCACGGGGAAGCAAATTTATGCCACCCGATTAGTCGGAACTGGTTTTAAATTTGACCATTCAGTTTGCTTTAATGACTACGCTGCAGGGCTCTCTGTTCATAGTAATGAAAAATAACTCGTTTAGAATGCAATAATATTTTGATAAATGCTTGGTACGGATTTTGTAATAGAAATTGCATCCCGACCCACATTCTGCACAGGGATTGCGAATAGCCGTGAAAGGTCAGATGATGATGAAAAAAATAATATGCACTTTATTATTTGGATTGATCAGTAGCGTGAGTCAAGCGGCTACGCAATCATGGTGCGTTTTTGACCCTTTAAATGCGCAGGGAGAAATTGGTCGTAGTTTAAAAGATATTCGTTTATATGCCCAATTAGATCAAGTTCAATTGAAATATCAGATCTTTAATACTGAACAAGCGGCAATACAAGCCTTTGAAAAAAAACAATGTTCAGGTTTGGTTGCATCTAACTTTAATACCTATCGTTATAATAAATTTATGGGAACCACAGGCGGCATTGGCTTAATTCCCAATAATCAAGTCGCGCGGATTTTTTTGCAGTTGTTGAATCATCCACATGTTGAAAAACGTATGATTGGTTCTGACTATGAAGCGGTAGGAATGATCCCTTTAGGTACGGCATATATGATGCTGAATCTAGAAAAAATCAATAAGATGTCGCAATTGAAAGGGAAGCGTGTGGGGATTTTAGCCAATAATCCGCCACAGCTTGCACTGGTGCAAAGTGTCGGCGCGAGACCAACTTATGTCGATTTTTCAAATGCTTTGGACTTATTTAAGCAAAATAAAATGGACGTTTTAACTGCGCCAATTTATCGCATTTTGCCCTATGATTTGAAGAAAGAATTTGGTTCGGCTACGCAGGTTTATAATTTTCCATTGTCCTATGTGGCAATGAATATTGTGATTCGTCCCGAAAGTTATCCTAAAGGATTTGGTCATCATATACGTGGTTGGTTCGTCAAAAATAGTACGGCGTTGACGGCGCAAACCACGCGCTGGGAAAACCATTTGCCTGCATATTATTGGGCAGATCTTTCTGAATATGAAAAACAAAACTATGAAGCGCACGTAAATAAAGTGCGCCAAAGGTTTGTCGAGAATGGCTATTATGATGCGTATTTGGTTGAGCTCATCAAGCGATTACGTTGTTTGGATGATCCGCAATATGTTGAGTGTCGGAAGTGATTAGCAGATTTATTGAAGTTCTTTAATTTGTTGAATTGCAAAATATTCAGCATTCTTTCTACCCTCTATTTCTTTAGTCAATAATAAAGGCAACCGAAGTTGCCTTTATTTATGCTATTTGTGCTGATTTATAGGCTAACTTTTCTTAATTTTTAAGCGACGTTTCGCTTGTTGTGATGCCATCGCCGCCAATGCTGTTGCCAATTCTTCATCGCTAAAAGTTGTGATGTGCTGCAACATGTGTAAGGTGGTTTCATCAAGTACCAACTGCGCACCTGCTGCCATTTCACTGAAATTATCATCGAACTCGATTAAGTCATTTTCTTTAGTACGAATATAATTTTGCTCGGTCAATACGCGAATGAAACTTTGGAACAAGGCTTTATCAAAAAATTCAGGAGAGTTGAACTCGTACAATACCGATAAACGTTGTCCCAATAAGTGACTTAATTCTTCTACCTGCTTGGTGGTAATGTTGCCAGAACCACGCTGAGTAATCAGTGCCAACGTCATGTAGTAACGTTCTAAACTTTGTTTGACTGGTAAGGCAAGGGTAACTAATTGCTGATGTTCTTCGCTATTTGGTGTTGGGCTGAATAAATTGCCATCATGATCTTGGAAAATTAAACCTGTATCAATTAAGGCATTCACATATTTATCAATATGTTGTTGTAAATCATTGGCCTCCCATTTCATAAATAATTCAGCTTTTAAGAATGGATATAAAGTGCGAATCACATTGCTTAAATCAGTTTTATTAATTTTTCCATTATGTTCGACTAATGACGCCACGAGTGATGGCAGAACAAAGGCATGCAAAATATTATTGCGGAAGTAGGTGAGTAACACCGCTTGGTTATCTTCAATTGCAATAATGTCGCCAAGTACATGCTGCACACGTTTAATCAGTTTTAATTTTAAGCCGTAAGCAATAATTTCCTTGCCAGACAAGGGTGTCACTTTCGTTCGTTCGTCATAAGGCTGTTGTGTCGCCAAAGTACGATAAATATCGAGTTGTTTGGCACAAATTTCTTCATCGAGCGTGTGTTTTGGTGTAGCCAATAAAATTAATGAAAGTAAAGAAACAGGATTGATCACCACTGCACGGTTGATATTTTCTAAGATCAATGTGGCTGATCGAGAAACGACCTGACTCACTTCCTTAGGAATTGGACTATCACTATTTTCCAGTTGAATATTTTCAACGTTGTATTGTTTTAATACATCATCTAAAAATACAGGTTCACCGAAGTTGACGTGTACTTTGCCAAAAATCCGTTCGATTTTACGGAAAGCTTGAAAAATGCCTAAAATAGATTCAGCTTCCTTTGGTTTTCCTTGCATTTCACCGACATAAGTTGCGCCTTCCATTAAACGCTCATAACCCACATACGTTGGTAAAAACACAATAGGTTTAGCGCGGTCACGTAAATGACCTTGAATCGTCATTGCCAACATACCTGTTTTTGGTGGTAGTAACCGACCTGTACGAGAACGCCCACCTTCAATAAAGTATTCAAGCGGCGTATTGCGTGACAAAATACTGTATAAATATTCTTTAAAAACTGAGGTATAAAGATTATTTCCGCGGAAAGAACGGCGAATAAAGAATGCACCGCAACCGCGTAATAATTGCCCGACATAAGGTAAATTTAAGTTATCCCCCGCGGCAATATATGGAATCATCATGCCACGGATATAAATCACATAAGACAGCAGTAAATAGTCGATATGACTACGATGACACGGGGTATAAATAATTTCGTAGTCTTTAGCAAGCTCACGCACAGTACTAAAATTATGAACTTCAACGCCGTCATAGAGTTGTGTCCATAAGCGCGTTAACGCGACATCGGCAAAACGTACTGCTGATGCAGAGTAATCTGAAACAATTTCATTGACGTAACCGATTGCACGACGTTCTGCTTCCAACATGCTGACTTTATGTTCAATGCTTTCACGGCGAATGGCATCTTGCACCGCTTTCGATTTAACCACCGACTGCATTACATTGCGGCGGTCGGATAAATCGGGGCCAAGAACGACTTCACGCTGCTGATCTAAATAAGTATCTAAAGAACTTGAAATATACGTCGCAGGGGAAATATTCGGATGTTGCTTTTGAGCGTATTGCACCAATTCACGTAATGATTGTGCTGGATGAAACTCTAAATATGATTGGCGACCATGTACGCCAATATTCACCAATTGCTTCATTTTACCTGGTGTTGCCCAAGTATCTGAAAATAACAATTTAAACCAAGAGTCTTCTTTGTCTGGCGCGCGACCCCAAAGCAGTGTGACAGGAATCAGTTTAATTTCGAGTTGTGGATACTGTTCAAGGACATCAATCAGGCTAAGCAACTGCGGTGGAAAAGTTTGGGTACTAAACAAGTTATTTTCATTTTGATGTAAAAATAAAACTGAGTTTTTATTATAAAAACTGCCAAAACTTAACGCATCTAAAGCAGGTTTAAGTTGTAAGCGTCGTGTTTCACCATCGACTACCAATGCATTGGTGTGTGAGTGATTTTGCAAGACATAACACACTAAGGTGTTGGTATCCACTTCACTACTGTTTTGCTCTGAGGATTGCGTTGGAACTTCACCAAGCACCTGTGGCGTGACGACAAGATCAAGTAACTTGCTTGAAAGCTGGCGATACATTTGACCAAATCCAGTCTTGGACATTACTCACTCCTCAATGATGACTCTTTACACAGGCAAAGTTTAGTCAATAAAACATCAATACGATATTTTGCGCTATTGCGGTATAAAACGATATGTTATTTTCTGACAAAATATAGCGCAATCGCTCGATTTTATCGTTAAAAAACGTATTTTTAGCAGCTATTAAAACATTTTAATATGACCGATCAATCATTTTATCCTACGCACTGTCATTGCAATTTGTGGCAGAATTAAATTACAAATATGAAAATAGTATGTAAGTTTCTCCCGAATTGATGTGGTAGGTAGTGATATGAACGCTTTAACGCAAGAATTGGTTGAACTTTTGACTTTGGAAAAACTCGAACAGCATATTTTTCGGGGGCAAAGTCGTAATTTAGTCGGGAAGCGAGTCTTTGGTGGGCAAGTACTTGGGCAGGCTTTAAGAGCGGCATCGTATACGACCGATCGTCCTGCACATTCTTTACATGCGTATTTCTTGTATGGCGGAGACATCAACGCTCCTATTATTTACGAAGTAGATCCCTTACGTGATGGTAAAAGTTTTGCCAGTCGACAAGTCCGTGCGATTCAACATGGCCGCACTATTTTCTCCGCGATGGTTTCTTTTGCTTATCCAGAAGAAGGCTTGAATTATCAACATCAAGAACCTGAGTATCCTGCTCCCGATGGGTTAAAGTCCGAAAAAGAACTTAAAGAAAGCATTCTTAATTTTGTACCTGAAAATGTACGTGCCAGTTTCATGCGCGAACGTCATATTGAAATTAAACCGATACAGCCCGTCAATCCATTTCAACCGCAGCCCGAAGCGCCTTTTTATGCGCACTATTTACGTACGCATGATCAAATTCCTCAGCAACTTGATGAGATCTCATTGCATCAAGCGATTGTCGCTTTTTATTCAGATTTTACCTTAATGACCACAGCGTTGCGTCCACATGGTTTATCGTGGTTATCGCCGAATTTGCAGTGTGCCAGTATTGATCACACCATTTATTTCCACCGCCCTTTACGTGCCGATGAATGGATGTTGTACGACATGGAAGCTACGGTGAGCGCAGGTTCACGTGGGTTGAATTTTGGACGCATGTGGCAAAATGGTCAGTTGGTGTGTAGTACCATTCAAGAAGGTTTGATTCGGCTCAGAGAAATTGAAACGCAATAACCTATCCTTTGTTTTTAAGCCATCGTTATGATGGCTTTTTATCATAAGCTTGTGACAAAAAATTGCTCGATTGTTGCATAGTGACATGCCATATTAACCATACGCTAAAATCTTAAAATCCTGTCAAATGAACTTAAATACACAAATATTTATTGCCGCCTTGTTCGGTGTGGCATTTGGTCTGTTATTGACGCTTTATCCAAACAGCATATTTTTCCACAATAGTCTCTACGGCTTAGGCATTTTAAGTAGCATTTTTATTGGTCTATTAAAAATGCTGCTGATTCCCCTTATTTTTAGTTCGATTGTAGTTGGTGTATCCAATTTACAAGCGGGTGGGCAATTTGGAAGGGTTTGGAAAATCACTGCACTGAGTTGTCTAACCACTACGACTTTGGCACTTATTCTAGGAATCAGTTGTGCGCATTTGTTTGATGTGGGAAAAGGTATTGATATTCAAATCTTTCACGAAGCAATGCAGAGCCATCAAAGTCCTGACACATTAACGCCGTCCAGTTTTCTAACCAATTTTATTCAAAATACCTTAATCAATCCCTTTAAAGCGTTTAGTGAAGGCAATGTCTTGGCTGTAGTGGTGTTTGCTTTATTGCTCGGCGTTGCCTTGGTTAAAGGCGGTGAGCGATTATCTTTAGTGCGTAACATCACTCAACAATTCTTTGAAATTATGATGACGTTGGTCGGTTGGGTCATGAAGCTCGCACCGTTTGGGATTTTCGCACTCCTTGCTAAACTGATTGCCACGGAAGATTTATCTGTGCTTAGCCGTTTGGCTGAATTTGCGGCTGTAGTTACAGGAACAACAATTTTCCACGGTGCAGTCGTTCTGCCTGCGTTATTGTGGATTTTTGGGAAAATGAATCCAATCACCTTTTTCAAAGGCGCACGCACGGCTTTAGTTACGGCATTTGCCACCAGTTCAAGTTCTGCCACCATGCCATTGAGCATGAAATGCGCTCAAGAAAATTTAGGGGTGCGACCACAAACGGCAGGATTTGTGATTCCTCTCGGTACACAACTGAATATGGACGGGACGGCACTTTACGAAGCGGCCGCAGCATTATTTATTGCCAATTTGATGGGTTTAGAGTTGAGTTTGGCACAACAAATCATCGTCTGTTTAACTGCGATGATTGCGTCATTGGGCGCGCCAGGCATTCCTAGTGCAGGTATGGTGACCATGATTATGGTGTTGCAATCCGTTGGTTTACCTGCAGAAGCGATTGCGATTTTACTGCCTATTGACCGTGTCCTCGATACGGTACGTACCGTGGTCAATGTGCAGGGCGATATGATGATTAGTGTTGTAGTGGATCGATATGCCTTAGAGGACGAGGGCAATCGTCCCGTTTAATGAAAAACCTGCGTTTTAACATAATAAGGACAGATTGCGATCTGTCCTTATTGTTATGCAGCGTGTAGTAAAGCGCGTTTTGCAGCAGGGGAATGGTTTAGATAATCCACGGCATCCTGAGTTTGGGCTTCTTTGACAGGGTCGTACCACGGCATTAAATAATCAATTTGTTGTGCAACTAACCACAGCGGACTTGGTAAAATCTGCTTATCTTGCTGTGAGGTTTTGTACCATTCTCGCCAAACCCAAGGCTTAAACACACTGGGTTTTTTATCTGCAAAGCGCGGATCTTGTCCCATAATATGCGCCGCACCATCGACCCATAATCCAAGCACGCCAACGATCACTGCGACACTCAAATAATAACGTGCAATATAGCTTCCACCCAAATGTCGATAAAGATCAAACGCAACGGTACGGTGTTCAATTTCCTCTGAACCATGCCATTTAATTAAATCAATCATTTCAGGGTCAGCCCCCAATTGTTCCCAACGCTTATTGTACAGGGCATATTTACCCAAGACACAAGTCATGTGCTCAACCGTCGCAATCACACCTAAACGGAAGATATCCCACTGATGATCGAGAACTTTTGGCACGTTTTGTCCAAACGGTTGATCGGCTAAAGCGGTGTTAAATAGCCAGTCCATGATTTTAAGATTGCGCTGAATATCAATATTGCGCTGACCTAGATATTCTTTATTGGCAGAGTTATGTGCAACCGCATGCATGGCTTCTTGACGAATAAAGGCTTGCACATCTTGCTTCAATTTTTCATCGGTAATTTGCGGCAGCACTTTATTGTACAAACGGCAAAACCAAAACTCACCCGCAGGTAGAATATTATTGATTTCATTAATGAAGTAACTGGCAAAAGGCTGTTGTGGAATCCAATCTACAGGCGTATTTTCCCAGTCAAATTTTACTTTTCGAGGATGTATATGGTAATCGATGGAAGAGCCAAACACTTTTTTCTTCACAAATGTACTTAATTTCATCCTTTTGTCCTCATTGCGCGTGATCAAACAACCCTATGAGCAGTATATGAAAACCTATTCATAGAAGTGTTTAGCAATTGAGGACAATAAAAAACGATTTCAGCAGAGAATGTGTTTCAAAAGCTATATTTGGTCTGTTTCGTCCGATTCAGAAGCTTCTGGAATTTGATCGAGATCGAACTCAGCTTCTTGCGCAAGGGTGAAATTCAAACGACCACCCATTACACTTGCCAATTCTTCTAAACCAATGCGATTTAAAGAGGAAAAGAGTTGGATTGAAAAATCTAGCTTCATCTTTTTCAGTTGTTGCTTAATTTCAAGCAAGACTTTATTGGCAGGGCCGCGATTGAGTTTATCCGCTTTGGTCAGCAAGATATGTACAAATAAATGTCGTGAATGCGCCCATTCCAGCATCATTAAATCGAAATGCTGTAAAGGATGGCGAATGTCCATCAACAGAACTAAGCCTTGCAAACTTTGGCGATGAATCAAATAATTTTCCAATTCTTTTTGCCAAACAATTTTCATGGCTTCAGGGACAGCCGCATAACCATAGCCCGGTAAATCGACCAAGCGTTGATCTGGATTGCCTAGACTAAAAAAGTTGATCATTTGCGTACGGCCGGGGCGTTTAGACGCTCGAGCCAATTGCTTTTGATTGGTTAGCGTGTTGATCGCACTAGATTTTCCAGCATTCGAGCGACCCGCAAAGGCAATTTCATAACCCGTATCTTCTACACATAACGCTAGCTTCGGTGCACTCATTAAAAATTCAGCTTTACGTAATAGCGTTAACGACTGCACTGCATAGTTTGTCAATGCAGGGTCAGTTTTCTTCTCATAGCTGATTTTTTCTTTAGGGGCGAGTTTAGCTTTGGTGTCTTTGGATTTTTCACTACGACGCATAGAAGCTTACTTTTGAATTGAAATAGCAACGACTATTATAAAGGATGTGAGAGATTCGTGCGAATCTTGATGTTTAGGCTTTTTGAACGAGTTGTAAAAAGTCAATATTTGAATTTGTAGAAGAGGGAAGAATGCCATATTGCAGCACTTCTCCAAGTGTATATTGATCTAGGCTTTGATAAAAACATTCTAAAGCTTGATCCAAAATACTTTTAAGTCCGCAATGAGAGCGTAAAACACAAGGTGGCGTATTACATTCTACGATTTGATGATTGCCTTGTAGGATACGAACAATTTCACCTAGTTTTAAACTTTTGGCTTCTGGATTTAAACGAAGTCCACCACCTTTACCACGAATCGTCACAATCCAGTGTTGTTTTCCCATGAAGTGAACGATTTTCACTAAATGGTTTTGGGATACATGCAAGTCTCGCGCAATATCTGCAATCGTATACGGTACATCACTTGGACGAGCGACATACATTAAAATTCTGAGCGCATAATCAGTAAACTTATTGAGTTGCATGGGATTTCACTCAATCTATTGCTGTAAATAGAAAGGGCTAGTCTAACATAGACTAGCCCTATGCAAAACGCAGTGCCGATTAGCTGAGTTTTACACCACCTGTACCAAATGCTTCGCTATGGATATTTTCAGCAGGGATACCACGAGCAACTAAAGCTTTATGTTGTTCTGCCATAAATGGCATTGGGCCACATAAGTAATAATCCGCATTTGCAGGTAGTAAGCCCGCATCCATTGAGCCTACATCTAAACGACCAGCGACCTCATAATCTTCACCGAGTACATCACCTTCATGTGGGAATTCATAAGCTGTAAATGTACTCAGACGTGGATACTTCGCTTTCAATTCATGAATATGTTTTTTCATGGCATGTACTTGGCTGTTACGACAAGCATGGATAAAGCTCACAGGTTGAGGCATATCTAAAGTTACCAATTGATTGAGCATTGCAATCATTGGCGTTAAGCCCACACCACCACTAATGAATACATTACGTTTGCGGCTGTCAATGAGATAGAAATTACCTGTTGGCGCAGAGACTTCAATTTCTGAACCTTCAGCTAAGCCATGTAAAGTGCTAGACACCCAACCGCCTGCTAACTCACCTTTTTCATCTTCACGTTTGACTGAGATACGTAAGTAATCTGCTTGAGGGCTCGTTGATAGTGTGTATTGACGTGGCTGTCTTAAATTGAGTTCAGGCACAAACACGCGAACTGAAATATATTGACCTGCTTCATATTTTGGTAATTCACCACCATCTACAGGAGCTAAATAGAATGAAGTAATTTCATCGCTTTCAACTACTTTTTTGGCAATTTTGAAATTACGCCAACCTAACCAACTGCCTTTGGTTTGTTGATGTTGATCATAAATGGCTTTTTCAGTGCTAATAAATAAGTCAGCCAATTGACCATAAGCGGCAGCCCATGCACCAATCAATGGATCTTCCATCGAGATATTCAGTACTTCACTGATTGAATGGAGTAGGTTCTCACCCACAATACTGTAATCAGGTGATTGAATATTCAGGCTGACATGCTTATGCGCAATCATTTCAACCACAGGCAACAGCACAGATGGGTCCTCAATATTTTCCGCATAAGCTAGTACAGCACCAGCAAGTGCTTGTGCTTGCGCGCCGCTACGTTGATGCCCCATATTGAAAGTTTCTTTTAGTTCAGGATTATTACCCAACATACGGTTATAAAAATAACCAGTGAGCGCAACACCATTTTCACGTAACACTGGAACAGTGGCTTTGACGAGTTCAATTTGCTGTGGGGTCATTTTAGTTCTCTTTTTGCGGCGGCTTATAAGATGCATTTAAAATACACTTTATAAGATATATTTTCAATATATCTTTAAATTAAAAAGTCAAAAAATAAGGGATAATAAATTATCCCTTGATTTTTATATGATTAGTGGAATTTATTTCCCAAATAATGAACCCAGCAAACCTCGAACTAGTTTTTGTCCTGTACTGCCGCCTAGACTACGAGCTGCACTTTTGGCAAATGTCCCCACGATATCTTGTGTCATTTTGGCACGTTGCTGTGCTGCTTTATCGGCAGCTTTCTCTTGCTCTCGTGCAAACCGTTCTTGTTCTTTGGCTTGTTGCTTCGCTAAAGATTCTTGTTCTTTTACTTGCTGTTTACCTAAGGCATCGGCTTCTTTTTGTTGAGATTGTTGCAGCACTTTCTTTTGCAGCAATTCATACGCACTGTCGCGATCCACCGCTTGATCATACACGCCTGCCACTATGCTTTGTGACATCATCACTTGGCGTTCTTCAGGTGTGATTGGGCTAAATGATGAATACGGTGGCATCACCCAACCACGTTCTACCACTTGTGGTGTACCTTGCTCGTCTAGGCAGCTAATCAAGGCTTCACCAACGGCAAGCTCAGTTATCGCTTCATCCACTTTAAAATTAGGATTGGCACGGAAGGTGTCTGCTGCGGTTTTCACTGCTTTTTGATCTTTCGGTGTGAAAGCACGTAAAGCATGCTGTACGCGATTACCGAGTTGCCCTAAGACGCTTTCAGGTAAATCGAGTGGATTTTGGGTAATAAAATAAATTCCGACGCCTTTGGAACGAATTAAACGCACCACTTGTTCAATTTTTTCTTGCAAGGCTTGGCTGGCATTATCAAACAGTAAATGTGCTTCATCGAAGAAAAAAACCAGTTTTGGTTTGTCCATATCGCCGACTTCAGGCAGTTGTTCAAATAGTTCTGACAGCATCCACAGCAGGAATGTCGCATACAACTTTGGCGTATTCATCAACTTATCAGCCGCCAAAAGATTGATATAACCTTGACCTTTGCTATCCGTTTGAATGAAATCCAAAATGTTTAAGCTTGGCTCACCAAAGAATTGCTCGCCGCCTTGATCTGCCAATGCCAATAAATTACGTTGTATCGCACCAATACTGGCAGGTGAAAGGTTTCCGTATTCGGCTTTGAGTTCGGCAGCATTTTCGCTGACATAGGTCAGCATGGCTTTCAAATCTTTAAAATCAATCAGTAGTAAACCTTGGTCATCTGCAATACGGAATACCGCTGAAAGGACACCCTCTTGAGTATCATTCAAATTCAGCATTTGTGCCAAGAGTAACGGCCCAATTTCAGAAATCGTGGTGCGAATCGGGTGACCTTGTTGTCCGAATAAATCCCAAAAAATGACAGGAGCAGCAGCAAAAGGAACAGCATCTAAACCTAAGCTTTTTAAGCGTTCATCAAACTTAGGGCTGCTACTGCCTGCTTTGGCTAAACTGGATACATCGCCTTTGGCATCGGCAAGAAAGACAGGCACGCCCAATCGTGAGAAGCTCTCAGCGAGAACTTTCAAGGTCACGGTTTTTCCCGTACCTGTTGCCCCCGCAATTAAGCCATGTCGGTTGGCAAATTGTGAATGTAAAACGATATCTTGAGTCGTATCTGTAGTTCTTTTTGCAATAACGATGGGTGTGCTCATTGTTCACCTGTTTTTAATGTCATTTTGACTGTTTTTAAAGCATTTTGAATATCTTGGATTAAATCATCAGGATGTTCTAGTCCTATGCAGAAGCGAACCAATAAACCTTGTTGTAAATGTGTATTTTCCAGTGCTCGCATCTGTTTAAGGTCGTACAGCATGACTAGGCTGACAGGGCCGCCCCAACTAAAGCCCAATTTGAATAGCTCTAAATGGTCGCAGAACTGTCTTACCGCAGCTAAATCATATTCCGCTTTGAAAATCACACTGACCAAGCCTGCACTTTTACCCGTTGTACAGATTTCTTGCCAAAATTGATGCCCTGCACAATCAGGATCACGTGGATGCAGCACTTGGTTGAATTGCGGTTGTTGTTTTAACCAATTGAGTATTGTTATTGCACTTTGCGATTGTTGCTCATAGCGTAAAGACATATGCGCTAAACTACGTTG
The DNA here is from genome assembly GCA_036660195.1 of Acinetobacter sp. Lineage (GTDB taxonomy): Bacteria > Pseudomonadota > Gammaproteobacteria > Pseudomonadales > Moraxellaceae > Acinetobacter. The sequence continues at coordinate 1,918 of JAVXBC010000037.1, read as the reverse complement.
GACTTGCGCAGTATCATCCCCTGAAACACATATGCCTTGTAGGGCATGCATTCGATACAGTTGGTGATGTAAATGTGTATCACGTGTCACGACAGAACCCATTAAAATATCGCCGCCCCCGCTTGGATATTTGGTCAGTGCATGTACCGTTATATCTACAGCCAAATGCTCATCCGAGAAATCAAAGGCGTTAAATGCCAATCCTGCTCCCCATGTATTATCCAAAGTAGTCAGGACATGGGCTTGTTGAGCTTTTTTCACTAATTTTTTCAAGTCGGGGAATTCTAAGGTGACTGAACCCGCCGCTTCTAACCAAATCAGCTTGGCTTTTTCTGAAGGTTGAAAGCTGTCTGCATCAACTGGATTGTAAATTTTAAGCAGAATGCCATAACGCTCTTGCAGATTTTTCAAGTGCTCTAAATTTGGGCCATAGCTATTGTCTGCAATCCAAACTTCATCGCCTGACTTTAAAAAGGTGCTATTGACCAAATTAATTGCCGATAAACCACTCGGTGCAAGCAGGCAATTTGTTCCACCTTCCAGTTGCGCGATATTATCGCTAAGGGTAAAAGTGGTTGGTGTGCCATGCGTACCATAACTGTAGTCGTATGCATCGCTCCAATGACGATCAAAAAGGTGCACCGTAGAGTTAAAAATAATCGTAGATGCACGAAATAGGGGAGGTTGAATCGTTTCGATATATTGTGGGGCTTGGCGTGGTGCATGAATTAAATCAGTTTGAGCATGATGATGTTCAGTCATGGGGCAAAATCAAAAGAATATAATGACTTAAGTTAAAAGATAATCAGGAATACTGCCAGTAATTTGCGTGTTTTGTACAGAAACGGTACAGATGAAATTAAACTGAGGAAATTGGCTTTATTTTTGCAAATCATCCTCATGATTCTAGCGAAAATTAGGTTGTTGCGCATGAAGTCGCATTTGAGAGTACATTATTTTCAGCATATTGCTGGTGAGGGTTTTGGTAGTTGTTATGAATTTTTAAAAGCCCATCAGGCAAAAATTACTGCCACAGAATTTTTCGCTTTACCTGTCGATTTCGCATTGGAACTAGAAGCTTTGCCAAGAGTCGATGAAGTCGATTTGCTCATTATTATGGGCGGCAGCATGAGTGTGAACGATGAAGCTAACTTCCCTTGGCTAAAGCTGGAAAAACGCTGGTTACGCCGTTATTTGGCAGCAGGAAAACCTGCCATTGGCGTGTGTTTGGGGGGGCAATTGATTGCAAATGCTTTGGGTGCAGCCGTGAGTCGTAACCCACATCAAGAGCTCGGATGGATGGATGTCGGGCGCGCTTCACATATTCCAGATGATTATTTTAAAATCCCAGAAAAAATAAATATTCTACAATGGCATAGTGAAACTTTTGAAATTCCGAAAGGGGCGGTGAGATTAGCGGAAAATTCAGTATGTCACAATCAAATGTATCAAATCGGACGTAATGTGTTGGGTTTTCAATTTCACCCTGAAATGACACCTCATGCGTTGCAGTGTTTAATTGAACATGAAGAAGAAGTCGGAATTTTTAAAGGGAAATACGTGCAATCGCTTTCAGATTTGAATCGAACTATTCAAACAAAATTTGAACAAGGAAATCTTTTGCTCAATCAGGCAATTGATTACGTGGTGCATGCTTAAAGGCTTTTAATATCAAAGAAAAGTAAAAGAGGAATTGCATAAGACTTAAACAATCGCTATAATAAGCGACCCTCAAATTGAGGGCATTTACTATGAAAAATGAGTAAATGCATGACAGTCGCGGCATCGATCACGACCATAGTGATTTTCACTGCCTTTGACACTTACCAATTGGTGAGGTGCGTCAAGGGTGATTCTTTATATTTTTGGCTTGGAGTTTACTGGTATGTCTAACCAGAGAATTCGTATCCGTTTGAAG
>JAVXBC010000036.1:1025-21511 GCA_036660195.1 Acinetobacter sp. | reverse complement strand
ATCGTGACTCAAGATGTGCCACCCTACGCAATTGTTGGCGGTGTACCCGCTAAAACTCTTAAATATCGCTTCCCACCTGAACAAATCGAAAAGCTACTGTCACTAAAACTTTATGACTTAGATGAAAAGCAGATTTTAAAGATGCGTGAACAGTTACAGACGGATGATATCAGCAGTTTAATTGAATATTTAAAATAATTTGAAATCAATCCTCCAACCATACATTTTCAGTAAGATACTTCTGATATTGACTTTGGAATACATGATTTTTCATTTCTGAATTTGGATGTAATGCATACTTTTCTAAAAATTCTTTAAATTTTAAATTATATGCAGCAGTTTGTTTAAATTTTTCAACAACACTTAGTTCAGTTAAATAGTTAATAATTCCATTTGGTATAATATTGAATTTCTGCTCAACAATGTCTCTGAAATTATAAGCATTGAAATGAGCCATATCCACTTTTGTAATATTCTCTGATCCAGACTCCATTTTTTTTATTTTAAGAGCTATATCTTTCATCTCTCGAAGTAAATCCAGATGCATATTAGAAATACCTAAAGCAATAAAAATATCTTTTTCTATTTGATTTTTTTTCAAAAGCGCATAAAGATTAATTTTTCTTTTCAATTCTCGTGCAGTCATATTTACTCCAGGATTCAACAGGAATACAAAAGCAATATCATCTGATTTCTCTCCAATATCGCCTAGAAGTTTATGAATTAACTTAAAATTACTTGGGGTATTAACAGAGATATGCACTGCATTTTTTAAAGGGACTTCAAAATCTATAAATTTACCTAAGTATTGCCCGCTAAGTGTTTCGTCATAGCCATAGTTATGACAAATGACTTTAGAAAACTGTGCTTTGTCCATCACTAAAATAAAAACAATTTTAGGAATATCAAAGAAGTGCTTAATTCTCTCAATCAAACGAATAGCAAAATCAGGGCGACAACGATCCAATTCATCAATGATAAAAACTAAAGGTTTATCTAAGCTTTCGGCTAAGGTAGCTAGCGTTTCTTTAAAAGCAGTTAAGGATTGTTTTTCTTCTTCATAATCATCAATTTTCTTTTGAATCGCTTCCGTTACTTTTTCACCAATATTATCAGTTACTTTATCAACAATATCTTCAAATTTTTCTTGCATGGAATCGTTATCGACTTTTAAAAAAGGAATGATTCCACCTGTTAATGCAAAACTAATCATTGATGCAATAATTGTTGGTGCTTGAGTTAACAAGCCCTGCTGCATAACTGCTGCTGCTTTTTTAAACTTATATACCAACCCTTTATCTGCTGTTTGATCAAGTTTAGAAGCTATCTCAGATGCAATAACTAAAAATGGATCTTCTAAATAGTCATTTGCAAAAGCATCTAAATAAATCACATTATGATTTTCATTTTCTAAGTGTTTTTGCCAATGTCGCACAAACCATGTTTTTCCTTCGCCCCAACGTGCATCTAAAGCAAGTACAGCACCACACTGTAAACGATCAACATAATTCGTGAGTTGAATACCTAAACGTTTTCGTTCCCAAAGATCACCTTCCCAAGCATTTTCAATATTATCTAAATTTACTTTTTCCCAATTCAGTTGGCTTAATTCACTCATTGTATTAATTATATAAATAGAAAACTTGATATTAGTGGTATGCAATAGAATATACAAGATTTGAAGCTTATCATTATTTTTAGGCTGCAAGGAAAGAATGAATCAAGTTTAGAGGCTACAAATAATCTACAAAGTTCTTAACTACGGCTGCCAGCCAAATAACTTTAAATTGACCTTATGATTGAGCAGATACACGCCTTCTCTTTCCAATAAATCTTGTTGAATATTTTGACCTAAATCATTTATACGGGACACACTCAATTTACCTTGCGAATTAATCACACGAAACCACGGAATTTGACTTTCAGCATCTATGTGCTTTAACACATATCCCACTAGACGCACATGTTTGGGCAAACCTGCAAGCTTTGCAATTTGCCCATAAGTTGCCACTTTGCCAAAAGGAATCAGGGCAATCACTTCGAGTATGTGCCGATGCAGCTCATTCTCAGAATCCGTCATAATGCCCCACAACACAGTGACATAGAATTAATCTTTGCATCACAGATTTCGCTGTAATTCATATTAAAAGTTATTCGGATTTTCCAAACGACGCACTTCATCGCGTTTATTCGGATCATGTAGTGTTGTCACACCATCATCCGCTTTATGATCGAGTAAAATTTCAGGATTATAAATCGTGATGGTTTCTCGCCCTAAACTATCTTCACCCACGATATATTTAAATCCGCGACGGTTTAACTTATCGCACAACCGCTGGTAAACACCTTTCAAACCCTCGGTCTCTTGGTGTGGATTATGATAAAATGCATTCATGACCGCAGGTAAACCTAAACCACAGACCAAACCTGAGAGCAACACACTGATAAAGGTATATCCCACCAAGATACTGCTATAAGCACTCAATTCTGGAATATTTGCGACTGCCAAAATCAATGCCAATGAAATTCCGCCTCGGACACCACCCCACGAAACAATGGTTAAACTGCCGTTATAACTTTTGTAGCGTAAAGATGGAAATAGCGCGAAAGCCAAAAAGTTTGCGGCAAATCGAGATAAATGTAATATGAGGAAAGCTAGAATTCCCCCAATAATTAAATTCGCACTCAAATCTAAAATAAACAATTCCAAACCAATTAAGGTAAACAGGAATGAATTAATAATGCCTTCAACGGTATGCCAAAAATGATTCACTTCACGTATTTCGGCTTGATCACGAATTTCTTGCCACTTATTACCGACAATTAAACCACCAATCACGCAGGCAATTGGCGCAGAGGCATGTGCAAACAAGGCAACCAAATACGAACCACTGGCAAGTAAAGCTGTGGTTAAAATAAGTGATTCCATTTCATGCTTGCCGCGCAACAGTCGTAAAATTCCGTAGCCAAACGCTAAACCAATGATTACCGCGACAAAAATTTCATACAACAAAGTTTCGACAGTGGCAATAAATGAAAACTCACCACCTTGTAACACCTTCAATAAAGTCATGAATAAGGCAATACACATCGCGTCATTAAATAAGGACTCACCTTCAAGTTTCACCATTAAATGATGAGGCGCTCGAATCGAACTTAGAACCGCTTTAATACCAATCGGATCGGTTGCCCCTAAAGCAGCCCCTAGCAATAGCAATACTGCAATCGGAACGGGATAGCCCACCATCCATTGAAATAAATACAATAAACCTGCATAAAACAAAGCACATAGCACCAATGCGAGCGTTGCTAAAATCCCAATCGGTTTCCAATAATTCTTTAAATCAGAAATTTTGAACTTTAATGCAGATGACGTCAGAATAAAACAGATAACACCATTGATGAGAAAATCATAAAAATCAATCTTGCGTACGGCTTCTTCTATATGATGAATATTGATACTGATGAATTGATTGCCATTTAATAAACTGGCTGCCCACTGCAAAATAAAAACAATAATCGCAGAGACAATCGGCACACCAATCGCTTGTGGAAAGCCCAAGATGCGTTTATTAAAAATTGTCGTCGCAATGGATAACGCAAAAATGACTGTGAATGCTTGTAAAAGAAAGAAGTTCCCCATAAACCCTCTAAGCTGGTCTTAATTGGCATCTTAAAAATAAGTGTTCAATTAAAACCAGTGATTCAATTTAATACGATCAATTCAGGTCATATTTTAAAATGAATGATGCGCTGAACTTAACTCAACTTAAAGGTATCACATTGATTTACATCACCTGAAGTATATCCAAGTTTAAACCAATGCATTCGCTGCTCACTCGTACCGTGGGTAAAACTATCTGGAACGACTTGCCCAGTGGCACGTTTCTGCAAATAGTCATCGCCAATTTTTTGAGCCGCATCCATCGCTTCTTCAATATCACCCTGTTCTAAAAACTGAGTTCGTTGTTGATTTTGATGTGCCCAAATACCTGCAAAGCAATCGGCTTGAAGTTCCAACCGCACAGAAAGTTGATTGCCTTGCGCCTCACTCGCCTGCGCACGTGCTTGCTGAACTTGACCTGAAATGCCTAATAAATTTTGAATATGATGTCCAACTTCATGTGCAATTACATAGGCTTGAGCAAAATCACCTGCTTGATCTTGTCGTGCCAACTCAGTTTGATTTTGCTCCCCAGAGATGCCCATTTTCTGGCGCATTTCAGTGAAGAATGACGTATCAATATAAACTTTTTGGTCGCTAGGACAATAGAATGGCCCCATTGCAGCCTGTGCAGTACCACAGCCCGATCTGACCACGCCACTAAATAAAACGAGTCGTGGCGGTTGGTAACTTTGACCCAATTTTTGGAAAATTGGCGTCCAAGTATCTTCTGTGTCCGCCAAAATTGTTCCGACAAATTGACTGGCTTCCTGCTGTTCTGCAGTTAACTTTTCAGGAGCACTTCCCTCTTGAGCAGATTGTGAGTTGGTCACTGCCTGAGTTGCACGATAGGCCTGTTGCGGGTCGACCCCAAAAAATTTCCACGCGACAAACGCCACAACTAAACCAATAATACTAATACCACCTGCTTTTCCGCCACCACCACGACGGTCTTCCATATTGGTACTGATTCGACGACCTTTCCAACGCATAGCGACCTCACATTATTATTATATAGATGACAATAAATTTAATTTAAGCTGATTTTCTTTTCCACAGTTTTTGAATCATGCTCACAATGATCAATACAATTGCACCTGCAACCAAACCGATGCCTAAATTAATCATCGTTGGGGTCAACGCCCCAACAATTGTACCTACGTTTGGAATCAATTCAGCCTGATCAACCGTATGTTCAGTAAAATGATGCAACCACGGAATCGTATGGCTAATAATGCCACCACCAACCAAAAACATCGCAACTGTTCCTACAATGGACAATGTTTTCATCAGTATCGGAGCAAACGCCAACAAACCACGCCCGATGATATTTTTCAAGTTCGAGGTTTGTTCTGTTAAATATAGACCTAAATCGTCGATTTTAACAATCATGGCAACCAGACCATAAACCCCAACTGTCATCAGAATGGCAATTACACTTAATACTGATACTTTAGTCATAAATGAGGCAGCAGCAACTGTACCTAACGAAATGACCACAATTTCAGCTGAGAGGATAAAATCGGTTCTAACAGCACCTTTAATTTTTTCTTGTTCAAACTTATCTAAATCAACTTCAATTTGCTGCAAACTCTCACTCGCTTCTTCGGCTGTTTGGGCTTTTTTATGCAGCAACATATGCACGACTTTTTCAACGCCTTCATAGCATAGAAATAAACCGCCAATCATCAATAAAGGATTAATTAACCACGGCGCAACCACACTAATCAACAGCGCTAATGGGACAAGGATAAGCTTATTAACAAATGAACCTTTTGCAACGCTCCAAACCACCGATAATTCTCGGTCAGAACGCACTCCGCTGACTTGCTGTGCATTTAATGCTAAGTCATCACCTAACACCCCTGCTGTTTTTTTCGCTGCCACTTTGCTCATCAAAGCGACATCATCTAAAATCGTTGCAATATCATCAAGTAATAATAATAAACCACTCGCCATTTTTATTTCCCAGTTTGTATTTATTGACCCATTGTAAAGTGGATTTGGATTTTTTTTATATCTAGCTCGATAAATTTGTTGGATTATTTTTATAGACAACTTTTATTCGGTTCACCGCAGCATATCAATATGCCGTACAATAGTGCCAATTTTATATATATCAAATGACTGAATCTTGGAACTATCATGAGTAATGTTGATCAACGTCCCATTATTTTAACTGGCGACCGCCCAACTGGGCAGCTTCATCTGGGACACTTTGTCGGTTCATTACGCTCTCGTGTTGGTTTACAAGATAGTCACCATCAACATTTATTACTCGCCGATGCGCAAGCACTCACGGATAATGCAGATAATCCTGAAAAAGTTCGCAATAACATTTTGCAAGTGGCACTAGATTATTTGGCGGTAGGCATTGACCCGACCAAAACTACGATATGTGTACAGTCTTGTTTACCTGCGCTAAATGAACTGACGATGTTGTATTTGAATTTCGTGACGGTTGCACGTTTAGAACGCAACCCAACCATTAAATCTGAAATTCAAATGCGTGGCTTTGAACGTGATATTCCTGCAGGTTTCCTGTGTTACCCCGTTGCTCAAGCGGCTGACATTACCGCATTTAAAGCGACTGTAATTCCAGTGGGTGAAGATCAAATTCCAATGATCGAACAGACCAATGAAATTGTGCGTCGGTTGAACCGTCAAATCGGGCATGATTTATTGCCTGAATGCAAAGCATTATTATCCAATGTCGGACGTTTACCCGGTTTTGATGGTAAAGCCAAAATGTCGAAATCGCTCGGCAATACCATTGTGCTCAATGCCTCTGATAAAGACATTAAAAAAGCGGTTAATGCAATGTATACAGACCCTAACCACTTACGAATTGAAGACCCAGGTCAGGTCGAAGGCAATGTGGTATTTACCTATTTAGATGCATTTGATGTAAATAAAGAAGAAGTTGAAGAACTTAAAGCGCATTATCGTCGTGGTGGTTTAGGTGATGGTACGGTGAAAAAACGCCTAGAAGCCGTTTTAAAAGAATTGATCACCCCTATTCGTGACCGCCGTGCTGAACTTGAAAAAGATCCAGACTATATTATGGATATTTTGAAGCAAGGCACCGAAAAATGCCGCGATATTACGCAACAAACGTTAGATGAAGTAAAATCTGGGCTAGGTTTATTTAAATTCTAATAACATCTTTATTCTAATTAAAAGCCCATATATGGGCTTTTTTTAATGAACTCAATTATTTAAGTTTTATTTAGGAACTTAAGTAGAAAATACAAAACTAACATTTTTTGTCACTTTTTAACATCATTTAACAGTATTTAACAGGACTACCAATGAAGGAGTCTCACATTTTAAATAAGATGTGTTTGTAGGTTAGCAAGCTTAATCTTCAATAACATTTCTCTTTTAACCGAAACTGTTTACAGATTCGTAGTTCTACGCAATGATCACCCCAATCATTGCGTTTTTTTATCCTTTTTTTTCAGCAAGATTCAATTGTGAAATCATGTGAGCTTTTGGCAATGAAAAGTTAATAGCAGGCGTATAGATGTTTTTTTGATCTATGATAATTTTTCAATAACTACAACATTCTGAGAGAGATTATTATGTCTATCGCTAAAGTCGTCGAAGTCAATTCAAGCAGCAACAAAAGTTTTGAAGATGCGATTCAAACAGGTATTTCCAAAGTGACTGAAACGGTTAAAAATGTTCAAGGTGCGTGGATTAACGAGCAAAAAGTCGTGATCAAGGACAATAAAATTACTGAATATCGCGTAAATTTGAAAATTAGTTTTCTGGTTGAATAACATCTAATCTTTTTAAAATCCCCGTTTGGGGATTTTTTATTGTCATGATTTCAATCACATTTGAATATTAGATTTTTGAAAACTTATTCTGAATAACTATAATAATCAGCTCTAAAATAACAATCAGAACGATTTCAGTTGTAATTGCACCCAGTTCGCTTTAATCTTATAACTGTTTTATTTTTATAAAAATTTTATTAATTATCTCAAAAAGATATAAGAGTAATGCAAATGATATGGGACTTATTAATCCATCCATCAAATATTGTTTTTAGTATTGCGTTAATGCTTTGCCTGTTTATTGGCGTGCTAGAGTTCATTTTATTGCTTGTGGGTGGCAGTGCTAGTTTTTTAGAGCAATTTTTGCCTGATAGTCTGTTCGATGTGGATCATGCCGATGCGTCTATTGAATCTTCAGGTAATGCGTTCACGCAACTTTTAGAATGGCTTTATTTGGGCAAAGTGCCTTTGCTCATCTGGTTGATTATTTTTCTGACTATTTATGCACTGACAGGTCTCATTATTCAGGACATTTTCTTTAGCATCACTGAACATTTTTTGTCAGCTTGGATTATTGCGCCTGCCTGTCTATTTCTATGTATGCCGTTGGTACGTGTAAGTGCCGCTTGCATCGCCAAAATAATTCCTAAAGATGAAACAACTGCCATTCATACTGATGATTTGGTGGGTCGTACCGCACAAATTATTTTAGGGGATGCAAAGCCAAACTCCCCTGCTCAAGCCAAAGTAAAAGACCAATTTGGTCAAACCCATTACGTTTTAGTAGAACCTGAGCTAGATATTGTTTTCCATCAAGGTCAGGACGTAATTTTAACGCAAAGAACGAAAATTGGATTCCAAGCAATTTCGACTTAATTTTTTATATAAATCATGAGGTAATTTAGATGTTGAGTTCAGCATTGACTGAAATTTTGATTATTGCTGCGGTTATTTTTGCCGCATTAATTTTTATCGGGTTTATTATTGCCCGTTTATATACTCGTTCAAGTAAAGAAGTTTCTTTTGTACGAACTGGTTTTGGGGGCGAAAAAGTTATTTTAAATGGCGGCGCAATCGTACTCCCTGTGTTGCATGAAATTATTCCAGTCAACATGAATACGCTGCGTTTAGAAGTAAAGCGTGCGGCGGATCAGGCGTTAATTACCCGTGATCGTATGCGTGTTGATGTGATGGCAGAGTTCTATGTTCGTGTTAAACCAACAGGTGAATCTATTGCAACTGCCGCACAAACACTGGGTCGTAAAACCATGTCACCGCCTGAATTAAAAGATTTAGTCGAAGGTAAATTTGTCGATTCTTTACGTGCTGTTGCTGCTGAAATGGCGATGGAAGAACTACATGAAAAGCGTGTCGATTTCGTTCAAAAAGTTCAGCAAGTCGTGTCGGAAGATTTATCCAAAAATGGTTTAGAACTTGAAACGGTTTCACTTACAGGTTTAGACCAAACCAGCTTTAAATTCTTTAATCCACAAAATGCTTTTGATGCTGAAGGTTTAACTAAGCTGACCGAAACCATTGAAGATCGTCGTAAAAAACGTAACGACATTGAACAAGATGCTGACTTGGCGATTCGTGCAAAAAATTTACAAGCTGAGCGCGCACGTTTAGAAATCTCTCGTGAAGAGGAATATGCCAAGTTACAACAAGAGCGTGAGATTTCAATTCGTAAAGCAGAACAAACTGCTGAAATCGCATCGCAAGAAGCAGGTAAAAAACGTGAAGCAGAAGAAGCGCGTATCGCTGCGGAACGTGAGGTAGAAATCAAACGTATTGCCTCTGCTCGTGATGTTGAAAACGAAAATATTCTAAAAGCACAGTTAATTCAAAAAGCACAAGTTGAACAAAAGAAAACCATTGAATTAGCTGAACAAGATCGGGCGATTGCCATTGCTGAAAAATCTCGTGCAGAATCAGAAGCCAAAGCCCAAGCAGATAAAGCCCGTGCCGAAGCAGTCAAAGCAGAGGAAGAAGTTGTAACGGTACGTGAAACCCAAAGAGCTGAACGTCAAAAAGCTGTTGAGCTGGTTGCAGCTAAACAAACTGCTGAGAAAGAGGCGATTGCAATTACCGTTGCTGCCGATGCAGGTAAAAAAGCCGCTGCGGATGAAGCGGAAGCTGTGCGTATTGCTGCTGAAGCAGATGCTGAAAAAATTCGCTTAAAAGCGAAAGGTGAGGCAGATGCAAAAATCCTACTTGCTCAAGCGTTGGAAAAACAATATCAGGTTGATGCGGAAGGGGCTCGTGCAGTCAATGAAGCCGCCAATACCCTTTCTGCTGAGCAAGTGGAAATGCAAGTTCGTTTGGCATTGCTTAAACATTTACCTGAGATCATTCGAGAAAGTGTTAAACCAATGGAAAATATTGATGACATTAAAATTTTACAAGTGAATGGTTTAAGTAACTTTGCTAGTGGTGGGACTGTCGGAAGCACCACAGTTGAAAATGGTCAAACGTCTTTATCAGATCAAGTCGTGAACAGTGCCCTACGCTATCGTTCCCAAGCACCGCTCATTGATAGCTTAATGAATGAACTTGGTTTACAAGGTGGTGATATCAATGGTTTGACTCAAGGGCTGAGACCAAAAGCTGAGTAAATTTTTACGCACCATTTATAGTAGTTTTATATCAATGTCGACCGAAATACTAAATGTTCGGTCGACATTTTTTATATTGTGTTACTCATTCGCATACTGAAAGTCAGTAACTGAATGATAAATTCATTGTAAAGTACGCTGACCTCATCACTCATTTAATCTATTGGTACGCCTATAGCGTATCCATCTGTACTCCATTTTTCGCTTGACGCTTAGCTACCAAGCTAATGGAACTAAACATCCATAGCAAAATTAAAACTGAGACTTTCCTCAGAACCATCAAAAATAATCAAGTAATTGTCTGAGTCCCAATAAAGTACGAAGTTATATCATCCACTTGGCTTAATGACTTCTTTACTCAAAATTCGTAACAATGGCTCTGCTTGAGATAACATTCTTCTTGCTTCTTTATAACTAGAAAGAGCTTCTTGAAAATTTTCTTTATTATCTACCATAGCCAAAGAGAAGAACATTGTGCCTGTGGTTGTTGCAAGAGGCACTCCTGTCGATACCTTCTTATTTCGGATTTGTATAGTGTCCATTATTACTTTTTGCATCTCATCCTCAAGGTCACTACTCATCAGTTTGGTAATATTCAATATTTCTTGATAAACTAGCTCACCAAGCTCAAGTACTTCTTGTGGCGTTGGAATATAACCTTGATGTATAACTCTATTTCTAAGCTCTGGTATTTTTTTATTGAGTGAGTAACTTTTACCAAATACAATTAAATGCAGAAATAAAAAGCTACCTATTTGGCGTTCTGACTGCTTAGAAACTTGCCTGTATGTTTCCGCGAGAGCCTCTTTAGAAATATTACTTTTTTTGCAAAAAACATTGATTGCAAATTCAAAAAAACGCTCATATGCCGATGAAAGGCTAGATGCCGCTTCAAGAGTATAACCCTCGATTAAAGCATTCGCCGCAGACTCAAGCAGCACCTCAAATTTTTGACTTTGCAGTAAAATTGCTGACATATGCCCCCTAGAACACTCAATGAATGCTAGTGCTTCTTCATAATAATCAGCAATGATCGGCTCAAATGAAGGATGACCTAGTTCTTTTTGACACTCCATGCACATCGTAAATACTTTCATTGAAATACCAACTTTCCTTAAAGCACTTAAATACAGTTGTACAGTAAATTGCCATAAAACTTTTCAATAAAAAACCCCAATATCTCTATTGGGGTTTTCAGATTTAAACTTAGCGTATTACGCTAAACCTTTCTCTTTTAATACTTGCAACATGGTTGAACCAAGCTCAGCTGGGCTACGCGTATAAGCCATGCCTGCTTTTTCAAAGGCAGCGAATTTCTCTTCCGCAGTACCTTTACCACCTGAAATAATAGCACCTGCGTGCCCCATACGCTTACCTTTCGGTGCAGTTACACCAGCGATGTAACCGACGACAGGCTTAGTCACGTTAGATTTGATGAATTCAGCCGCTTCTTCTTCCGCTGTACCACCGATCTCACCGATCATAATGATCGCATCAGTATCAGGATCGTCTTGGAATAATTGAAGCGCTTCGATCTGGTTCATACCTGGGATTGGGTCACCACCAATACCGATACAAGTAGACTGACCTAAACCAAGTTTAGTTGTTTGAGCAACAGCTTCATAAGTCAATGTACCTGAACGTGAGATAATCCCAATACGACCTGGTTGGTGGATATGACCTGGCATAATCCCGATCTTACATTCACCCGGTGTAATTACACCTGGGCAGTTAGGGCCAACTAAACGGATACCATTACCATTGGTTTCTAAGTAACGTTTTGCTTTTAGCATATCGATAGTTGGTACACCTTCCGTGATCACCACGATTAAGCCCACACCTGAATCTACCGCTTCAACAATTGAATCTAAAACGAATGGCGCTGGTACATAAATTACAGTTGCATCCGCACCTGTTTCACGTACTGCATCTTTCATGGTATTAAATACAGGTAATTCAAGATGCGTTGTACCACCCTTACCCGGCGTTACACCACCTACAACTTTAGTGCCGTAGTCTAAAGCTTGTGCAGAATGGAACGTACCGTTTTTACCTGTAAAACCTTGTACCAATACTTTCGTGTTTTTATTAATTAATACGCTCATGATTGATACTCCTTAGCCTTTCACTGCAGCAACGACTTTTTCTGCGGCATCAGACAAACCGTTTGCAGAAATTAATTTCAAACCAGATTCATCCAGTAATTTAGCACCTAACTCAGCGTTGTTGCCTTCTAAACGAACAACCACTGGTACAGTGACATTTACTTCTTGAACCGCTGCAATAATCGCTTCAGCAATCATGTCACAACGTACAATCCCACCGAAGATGTTAATTAAAACACCTTGTACAGAAGTATCCGCAAGAATGATTTTGAATGCTTCGATCACACGTTCTTTGGTTGCACCGCCCCCAACGTCAAGGAAGTTCGCAGGCTGACCACCATATAGTTTGATGATGTCCATGGTTGCCATCGCAAGGCCCGCACCATTCACCATACAACCAATGTTGCCTTCTAAAGCCACATAGTTCAGGTCGAATTCAGAGGCTTTTAACTCACGCTCATTTTCTTGCGATTTGTCACGTAACGCAGCCACTTCAGGCAAACGGTACAGCGCATTTGAGTCGATGCCGACTTTGGCATCAACACATAAAATTTCGCCATTTTCACGTACTGAAAGCGGATTAATTTCAAATAAGGCAAAATCATTTTCGATGAAAGCTTGATAAGCAGCAGACATAATTTTAACGAATTGACCTACTTGCTTATCTTTCAAACCTAAAGCGAATGCAACTTCACGCGCTTGGAATGGTTGTAAGCCAACTAAAGGATCAACTTCTACTTTAATAATTTTTTCAGGCGTTTCTTCTGCCACTTTTTCGATGTCTACACCACCTTCGGTCGATGCCATGAAAGTAATACGACGGCTAGAACGATCGACCACTGCACCCAAATACAGCTCACGCTCAACAGGATAAACATCTTGAGCTAAAAGAATGCTATTCACAGGCTGTCCATTGGCATCGGTTTGATAGGTCACCAAACGAGTACCGATGATGCTATTTACATATTCAATGACATCATCTTTAGATTTTGCAACTTTTACACCACCAGCCTTACCACGACCACCCGCATGAACTTGCGCTTTCATTACCGCGAATTTGCCACCAAGCTGTTCAAATGCAGCAACCGCTTCATCTGCATTGGTTGCCACAATGCCTTCTTGCACGGGCATACCATATTTTTTTAATAACGCTTTAGCTTGATACTCATGTAAGTTCATTTCGTTACCTACTCTGTTGTTTATTGTGATGCAACCCAATTTCTTTCAAACTGAACTGCTACTTTTTTAAATCGATCAGGGCTTTATCTTACCCATCTTTATATGAAAAAAGTGTGGCAAGCCACACTTTTTTCTTTTATTTTCTCTTACGTTGAATCGCGTGGATGGCTCGCCCATCTACAGCAAGTGCGGCTTCATGCACCACTTCTGAATAGGTTGGATGCCCAAAGGTCATTAATTGCAGATCTTCAATGGATGATACAAACTCCAGTGCAATCATTCCTTGATGCACAATATCCGATGCATTCGGGCCAATCACATGCATTCCTAACAGACGATCTGTTTTTGCATCTGCCACAAATTTGACGAAACCAGCCGTATCACCTGCTGCTAAAGCACGTCCATTTACCGCAAAAGGAAATTGACCTGCTTTAACTTCATGTCCTTTTTCAACTGCTTGTTCCTCAGTTAAACCGACCCAAGCCGCTTCAGGATGAGTGTAAATAACACTGATAATCGTATCGTAGTTCACTTGAGCAGCATGACCGTGGATACGTTCAACTGCCATCACGCCTTCTTCCATTGCTTTATGCGCGAGCATTGGGCCACGAACCAAGTCACCAATTGCATAAACACCATCAACTGAGGTTTGACATTGATCATTCACATCAACTAAACCACGCTCAGTCAATTTAATGCCCGAATCATCTGCCAATAAACCTTCTGCATAGGCTTTACGACCGACACAAACAATCAATTTATCAAAAACTTGTTCTTTGTCTTCGCCCGCTTGGTTGTATTTAACCGTGACTTCGCGACCATTGACTTCTGTACCTAAAACTTTGGCACCGATACGAATCTCTAAGCCTTGTTTCTTCAAGATTTTTTGATAATCTTTTGCCAGCGCTTTGTCCGCCATCGGCAAGAATGTTTCAAGTGCTTCAAACACTACAACTTCCGAACCTAAACGACGCCAAACAGAACCCAATTCTAAACCGATCACACCTGCGCCAATGACACCTAAACGCTTCGGTACTTCTGCAAATGTGAGTGCGCCAGTTGAATCGACGATTAAGTCTTCATCTACAGGAGCGACTGGAATATTGACAGGTACAGAACCCGTCGCAAGAATCACATATTTAGGTTCTAAAACCTGGCTGTTAATATTTGAATCAGCACCTTCAAATGGCGTGAATTCTACTTTTTTGCCTGCCAGTAATTTACCCGTACCTTGTAACCACTCGATACCATTACCTTTCAGTAATTGAGCCACACCACCTGTAAGCTGATCGACCACTTTGTCTTTACGCGCCAACATGGTGTTTAAATCAAAACTCACTTCACCTGTTGAAATACCGTGTTCAGCTAGATCATGAACCGTTGCTTCGTAATGATGCGAAGAATCCAGCAACGCTTTAGACGGAATACAGCCAACGTTTAAACACGTACCGCCCAATGACGGTTTACCATTGTGAATCCGTTTTTCGATACAAGCGACTTTGAAACCAAGCTGAGCTGCGCGAATCGCTGCTTCATAACCACCAGGTCCACCACCAATGACAACAAGATCAAACTGTTGAGACATTTTTTTATTCCTTAAATCTCCCCCCAACCCCCTCTTTTGCAAAGAAGGGAAATACCGCAAGCGTGGTAGTCCCCCTTTATAAAGGGGGATTTAGGGGGATTTAAATAAATTATAGGTCAAGAATAAGTTTTGCAGGCTCTTCAAGCAACTCTTTAATGGTCACTAAGAAACCAACTGCTTCTTTACCATCAATTAAACGATGGTCATAAGACAACGCCAAATACATCATCGGTAAAATTTCAACCTGACCATTCACCGCCATTGGACGATCTTGGATTTTATGCATACCCAAAATTGCCGTTTGTGGCTGATTTAAAATCGGCGTTGAAAGTAATGAACCAAAAGTACCGCCATTGGTAATGGTGAATGTGCCACCTGTCATTTCTTCAATCGACAATTTGCCTTCACGAGCTTTGCCCGCATAAGCAGCAATACCATTTTCAACTTCAGCGTAGTTCATACGATCTGTATCACGAAGAATCGGCACCACCAAACCACGTTCAGAAGAAACAGCGACACCAATATCATAGAAGCCGTGATAGACAATATCATCTCCATCAATAGAAGCATTGACTGCTGGGTAGCGTTTTAATGCTTCCGTTGCCGCTTTCACGAAGAAAGACATAAAACCTAAACGCGCACCATGACGTTTTTCAAATGCATCTTTATATTGCTTACGCATTTCCATGATGGGCTTCATGTTCACTTCATTGAATGTCGTTAACATGGCAGTTTGCTGAGTCGCAGCCAATAAACGTTCAGCCACACGCTTACGTAAACGCGTCATCGGCACACGTTTTTCAATGCGTTCGCCAACTGCAACACTCAATGGTTGAACTGAAGCTGTCGCTGGTTTGCTTTGATGATTGCTCACATCTTCTTTGGTGATACGACCACCACGACCTGAACCTTGTACATCTGCTGCATTAATACCTGTTTCAGTTAACGCTTTACGAACCGCAGGTGCTTGATCTTGAACTGGTGCACGCTCGACAACTGGTGCAGCACCTGCTTCCGTATTTTCAACCGCTTGCTCAACTTGAGCTGGGCTTTGAACTGCTTGAGTTTCCGCAGCACCAGAAACAGCACCCGCTTCAAACTGTGCAATCACTTCTGCTGATAAAACTGTATCACCTTCATTTTTAACAATCGCAACTAGACTACCATCTGCTGGTGCAACCACTTCCAAAACAACTTTGTCCGTTTCAATATCACAGATCACTTCATCACGAGAGACAGCTTCACCTACTTTTTTGTGCCAAGTTGCGATGGTACCGTCAGCAACTGACTCTGGAAATACGGGTGCTTTAATTTCTGTTGCCATTAGTGAGAATCTCCTGATTGTTCAACTTCAATTGCCAGTGCGTCATTGACGAGCTGAGCTTGTTGTTTTGCATGCAAATATGGTGAACCACACGCTGGTGCGGCAGAGGCTTCACGCCCCGCATAGCTAATACGTATATGTCGACCTGAACCAATAATATCTTCAAATAAACGCGGAACAATAAACAACCATGCGCCCTGATTTTTCGGCTCTTCTTGCGTCCAAACCAACTCTTTAAGATTCGGATACGCTGCCATGACTTCTGCTAAACGCTGCTGTGGATACGGATACAATTGCTCAACTCGAACAATCGCAATATGATTCAGCTCCAGTTCACGGCGTTTTTCCAGTAAGTCATAGTAAACCTTACCACCACACAACACCAAGCGTGTCACATCCGCTTTGTTGATTGGATCAATTTCATCAATCACGGTTTGGAATGTGCCCGTTGCCAATTCATCTAAAGTCGAAGTCGCAAGTTTGTGACGTAACAATGATTTAGGTGACATCACAATCAGTGGTTTACGAATTGGTCGAACCGCTTGACGACGTAACGCATGATAAATTTGCGCTGGCGTGGTTGGGGTCATGACCTGCATATTGTCTTCGGCACAGAGTTGCAAGAATCGCTCTAAACGTGCAGATGAATGCTCTGGCCCCTGTCCTTCATAACCGTGCGGTAATAGCATGGTCAAGTTACTAACACGCTCCCACTTGGTTTCACCCGAAGCGATAAATTGGTCAATCACCACTTGCGCACAGTTGGCAAAATCACCGAATTGCGCTTCCCAAACAATCAGGCTTTTTGGCAAGGTGGTTGAATAACCATATTCAAATGCCAGTACCGCTTCTTCAGACAATAAAGAATCATAGACAGCAATACGTGGCTGATTGGTTTTAACATGACACAGCGGAATATAAACAGAACCATCAACTTGGTTATGTAATTTAGCATGACGATGCGAGAACGTCCCACGACCAACGTCTTCGCCTGTAATGCGCACAAGGAAACCATCGTCTAATAAAGTTGCATACGCCAATGTTTCGGCGGCACCCCAGTTCAACGGCATTTCGCCAGTTTGCATTTTCATGCGATCGTCAATTACTTTTTGTACTTGACGCTGCAATACAAAACCTTCAGGTAAGGTATTTAAGGTTTGACCCAGTTCTTTTAAACGTTCGATCTGAACGGTGGTATCCCAAACATCGGTATAGTCATGACCCAAATACGGTGACCAATCGACAAACATCTTTTTATTCGGTTCGTGGACTAAAGCATTGGCAACGTGACGACCTGCTTCTAAATCTGCACGATAGTCTTCCACCATTTGATCTGCCGTCGCACGGTCAAGAATTTTTTCTTGCACCAGTTGATCTGCATATAAAGTACGTGTGGTAGCTTTTTTATTAATGATTTGATACATCAACGGCTGGGTTGCTGACGGTTCGTCGGCTTCATTATGACCACGACGGCGGTAGCAGAATAAATCCAAGATCACATCTTTACGGAACTCTTGGCGGAAATCGTGCGCAACTTGAGTCACAAAAATAACCGCTTCAGGATCATCACCGTTAACATGGAAAATTGGCGACTGAATCATTTTTGCTACATCAGTACAATATTCTGTCGAACGTGCATCGCGCGGGTCTGACGTCGTAAAGCCAACTTGGTTATTCACCACGATATGAACTGTACCACCAACCGTATAGCCACGCGTTTGTGACATTTGGAAGGTTTCCATATTCACACCTTGACCTGCAAATGCAGCATCACCGTGAACAATCAAAGGAAGTACATCATCACCGCCAATATCACGACGACGAACTTGACGCGCACGGACAGAACCTTCAACCACTGGCCCAACAATTTCTAAATGTGACGGGTTAAATGCCAAAGCCAAATGAACTTCACCACCAGCAGTCATGACATTCGATGAAAAACCTTGATGGTATTTCACATCGCCAGAACCTTTTTTATGTAGGCTTTTGCCTTCAAACTCACCAAAAAGATCCGCTGGGTTTTTACCCATAATATTGACGAGAAGATTGAGTCGACCGCGGTGTGGCATACCAATAACCACTTCTTTACAACCGACACTGCCCGCACGCTGAATAATTTCATTGACCATTGGAATAAAAGATTCACCACCTTCTACCCCGAAACGTTTTGCGCCGACAAATTTATTGCCCAGATATTTTTCTAAACCTTCAGCGGCAGTTAAGCGTTCTAAAACATGCTTCTTTTGATCGCTATTCAAATTATATTGCCCACGAGCACCTTCCAAACGTTGCTGAATCCAACGCTTTTCTTTGGTGTCGACAATGTGCATGTATTCTGCGCCGATTGAACCACAGTAAGTGGCTTCCATTGCCGCAATCATTTCGGACAATGTCGCTTCAGCTTTACCAATGGCAAGATTACCTGTATTGAAAACAGTATCTAAATCGGACTTGGTTAAATTATGTGTAGATAAATCGAGGTCTGGAACTTCTTCACGTTTCGCTAGACCAAGTGGATCAAGCTTGGCTTGTTGATGCCCACGATTCCGATAAGCAGCAATCAGTTGTAATACACCAATTTGACGACGCTCATGATCGGTACTGACTGCGCTCTGGACGACAGCTTGAACTCGGTTGGCATTTCGACCTAATAGCAGGAATTGTTCACGCACACTACCGTGTGGTTGATCCCCTTTAGGAAATTTATCGAAATATTCACGCCAGTCTTCGGTGACGAGAGTAGGTGATGCTAAGTATTGTTCGTAAAGCTCTTCAATATATGCTGCACTGTCCGCGGAAAGTTCAGTGTCAAGACGCAGCGCGCCAGCAACTTCTTGCATTTGTGGACCCATTTCCTATTGCAAAAAATAATACAGGCTGCTTTTTAAGCATGCCCATGATTCATAGCGTCAAAGTGGTAACAAGACACTACTACTCAAGATCATCTAGCAATCTTGAGACATTATTACTACACATCAGGAGTATTCCCTTTGATGTAACAAATAAGTACAGCACCTTCTAAAAAGCAGCTGACTCATTTTTATACTCGATGACATCGAGCAATTTTTTGCAAATCGTTTTAGAAAAATTAAACCACCATTTAACTTTGCTAAATCGACTTCATTTCAACTGCACTTAACAACTTAAATATAATGCTTGAACAACATTTAAAATATATCTGATTTTTGCTTTAAGTTGTGGCAGAAATCCTAACATGTTCTCGCAATCAAATTGATTTTTTTGACACATACCCTTCATAAATCAACGAAATATATCAAATAATTCTCCCTCTAATATACCTGCATTTTTCTTTTTATTGCACCCAAATCGAACAAAGTCAAAGATTAAATACAAATCCTGCACAATCACTTTGCACAGTGCGCAAAAATGGTACTTCGATGTTAAACATAAATTTAATTCATACAATTTATCAAAATAAACAATATGGAATTTAAATACTGAAGATGTAATTTTGATTAAATTTTTGCATAAAAAAACGGAAGTTTCTGTCGAAACTTCCGCCCCTCAAATCAACAGTGATTAACCTGCTTGATCTAACAACATACTACGAATGTGACCAATTGCCTTGGTTGGGTTTAAACCTTTAGGGCAAACCGATACACAGTTCATGATGCCTTTACAACGGAACAAAGAGAATGGGTCGTCAAGACGAGCCAAACGCTCTTGCGTTGCGGTATCACGAGAGTCAATGATAAAGCGATATGCATTTAATAATGCAGATGGCCCAAGGAACTTATCAGGGTTCCACCAGAATGATGGGCATGCAGTTGAACAACATGCACACAGAATACATTCATACAAACCATCTAAATGTTCACGTTCTGCTTGAGACTGTAAACGTTCTTTCGGCGGTGCTGGTTGATCATTAATCAAGAATGGATGAATCTTGTTGTACTGATCATAGAACTGATTCATGTCGACAACTAAGTCTTTCACTACTGGTAAACCAGGTAGCGGACGAATCACAATTTTCTCTGGCAAGTCGTTCAAGTTCCACAAACAAGCCAAACCATTTTTACCATTGATGTTGACACCATCCGAACCACAAATACCTTCACGGCAAGAACGGCGGAATGTCAGTGTTTCATCTTGAACTTTCAACGCAAGTAACGCATCAAGCAACATACGGTGCTTATCGGTTAACTCAAGTTTATAAGTTTGCATGTACGGTGCTTTATCCTTATCAGGATCATAGCGGTAGATTTCGA
>JAVXBC010000036.1:0-1015 GCA_036660195.1 Acinetobacter sp. | reverse complement strand
TGCCTCTACTCATCTTTGTTCTCCCGATTAGAATGTACGTGGTTTAGGTTCAATCGCTTCAACCGTTAAAGGTTTGAAACGAACTGGTTTGTATTCAAGACGATTGTCTGATGAATACCACAACGTATGTTTCATCCACTCGTCATCACGGCGACCGTAAGAATAAGTTGGGTGATCAGGCGCTAATTCATAATCAACAACGGTATGCGCACCACGACATTCTTTACGAGCAGCTGCCGAAATTAAGGTCGCTTTCGCAACTTCATATAAGTTTTCAACTTCTAAGGCTTCAACACGCGCGGTGTTAAATACTTTAGATTTGTCTTTTAAATGAATATTGCGAACACGTGATTCAATCTCAAGGATTTCTTTCACACCTTTATCAAGCAATGCTTGCGTACGGAATACACCTGCGTGATCTTGCACGATGTCACGAATGGCATCTGCAACATCTTGTGCATTTTCACCCGTGCTTGAATCATCTAACTTGCGTACACGTTCCAATGTATTAACCAATACATCAGTTGGAAGCGGTTGATATTCATCACCATGATGTTTAGTCACATAGTCGATGATATGTTCGCCAGCAGCCTTACCAAATACCACAAGATCAAGCAATGAGTTGGTACCTAAACGGTTTGCACCATGTACCGACACACAAGAACATTCACCAATTGCATAGAAACCTTTAACAGGTTTTACATAATCGCGTGAACCTTTATAGGTATATTCTTTGGTTTCTTTATCATAATGCGCAGAGAATTCACCCTCTTCCACACCATGTGGCACTACCACTTGACCATGAATATTGGTTGGAATACCACCCATTTGATAATGGATGGTTGGTACAACTGGAATTGGCTCTTTGGTACAATCCACGTTTGCGAATTTCTTACCAATCTCAAATACAGATGGCAGACGCTTCATGATGGTCTCAGCACCCAAATGCGTCATATCTAGTAAGATATAATCTGCTTTAGGGCCACAACCACGACCTTCTTTAATTTCTTGGTCC
>JAVXBC010000035.1:0-22135 GCA_036660195.1 Acinetobacter sp. | reverse complement strand
AGACGGTACTGCTTGAATCAACCCAACATTTACCCAGTACCTCAACCAATAACCCCATTTCCAATAGTGTGATGTCACCGATGGCACTTGCCACATTAGGAGTGAGTGTTTCCAAAAGCCTGAATATTCCTCCAATTGCAGGTGCAATCGTTGGGGTACTGATCGGTGGTATCTGGATGTTGATCACTGAAGATGAACAGCAACAACCGCTTCACCCAACTTATCGCAAACAGTATTACTGCAACAACTGTGACCGCAGCTTTAGCCCGAATTTACGCAATTAAGTATTTAGCAAAATTTAAATCGAACCCTTTTACCCATTTAAAATTAATACAGGAATTATTCTTATGGCACATTTAGTTGAAACTATGGCATTCACTGGACAAACCCCTTGGCATGGCTTAGGTAATGAACTTACACCAAACCAACCCATCGAGGTTTGGGCACAACAAGCAGGCATGGACTGGCGGATAGAATCCTCGGATGTTAGTTATATGGCACAGAATGAAAAGGGACAAAGCATCATCATGCCTTTTGAAGAACAGCGTGTACTTTACCGTTCTGATACTCATGCACCATTATCAGTTGTGAGTCAACGCTTTCAGGAAGTCCAACCGATGGAAATTCTACATTTCTATCGTGACCTGACTGAACAATCAGGTTTTGAACTGGAAACCGCAGGAGTATTAAAAGGAGGTAAGAAATTCTGGGCATTAGCCAAGATTGGACAGACTTCAGCACTCAAGGGTAAGGATGTGAGTAATGGCTATATTCTACTAGCGACGGCTTGTGATGGCACTCTAGCAACCACTGCACAGTTCACCAGTATCCGGGTGGTATGTAACAATACTTTGGCAATTGCTCTCAAAGGACAAAATACCAGTGCAGGTGTGGTTAAAGTCCCACACAGCACTCGTTTCGATGCTGAGAAAGTTAAACAACAGTTGGGTATTTCAGTCCGTGCATGGGATGAACACATGTATGAAATGAAACAACTGAGCCAGCGTAAGGTAACTCAGCAGGAAGCAGCAGCCTACTTTGATGCGGTGTTTAACAATACCAACCTAACTATGGCTGAACAAGATGAAAGCATCATTCAGTTCTATCGAAATGCTGCTATGCCAAACCAAGGCATCAACACCCCAACCAAAGCGGACAATAAAACCGAGCCAAATGGACGTGCCATGTCGAAAGTCATGACCATGTTTAACGGACATGGACGTGGTGCAGAACTGAGTTCAGCCAAGGATAACGCTTATGGATTATTGTGCAGCATCACCGAGTTCTGTGACCATGAACGTCGAGCGATGAGTACCGATCATCGACTCGATTCAGCATGGTTTGGTGCAGGGGCTGCCATTAAACAGCGTGGTCTGGAACAGGCATTGAGAATGATTGCCTAAATTCAGTTTCAATTAAGCCAGCTCCATTAGCCTAAGCATACAGTAACACCGTACAAGCACAGCAACACCTTTAGCCGCACCCTCATGCGGCTTTTTTATGCCCAAAATTCAGCTTTTACGATTTTATCGATACAGGAATAATTGCAATGAATAGTCATACTCAAATTCAAAACACGCTAAATAACCCACCACTACAACCCTATTTACCGAATCTAAATCAATCCATTCAGCAGATTGAGGTGGGAACCCGAACCAAACGAGATCGACCGAATACGCAACCACGAAAGACCAAAGCCCTTACAGCAAAAAGACTTGCCAACACCAAACAGCTCAATTACCAACAATGGCTAGAGGTCAGAAAACAGGGTATTGGCAGCAGTGATGCAGCAACGGCCTGTGGACTGAATCCCTATATGTCGATGCTGGAACTGTGGATGATCAAGACAGGGCGGATGCAACAAAACATCGAGGATGAAAGTGCAGGTTACGCACCCTTGTACTGGGGAAAAAAGCTAGAACCTTTGGTGGCTGAATACTACAGCATGCACACCAATCATAAAGTCCGTCGAGTTAATGCAGTATTGCAACACCCTGATGAAGACAAACAGTTTATGTTGGCGAACTTGGATTATGCTGTAGTCGGTAATGAAGAAGTGCAAATTTTGGAATGTAAAACCGTGGGGGAATATGGCGCAAAACTATGGCGAGATGGCGTGCCTTTATATGTGCTGTGTCAGGTACAGCATCAATTGGCAGTGACAGGTAAACAGGCAGCGCATATTTGTGCCTTGATCTGTGGGCATGAAACCAAAATCTATAAAGTGACTCGTAATGAAACTGTGATTCAGCACATCATTAATGCGGAACGTCATTTCTGGCAATGTGTCGAAACAGGTATTCCACCCAGTGTAGATGCTTCGGATTCAGCAGCTAAAGCCTTGCAACAACTTTATCCTGAACAGATTCCATTAACAGTAGAAGACCTGACCCAAAATGAACAAGCTAATTATTTGTTTAATCAGTTACTAGAGGAGCGACATAAAGTTGAACAACACCAGCAGTATTTTGATGAACTGAAACATCAACTACAAATGATGATGAAAGAAGCAGAGCGAGCGGTATTTACAGGTGGTTCAGTCACATGGAAGAAATCACAAGACTCAATCAGCCTAGACAGTAAATCATTGCTTAAACAGCATCCTGAATACCTACAGCAATTTCCCCAAACCAAAGCAGGAACACGACGCTTTCAGATTTATCCGAATGGTGGATAGGGCTGATACCCAAGTAACCCATTTCAATTTAACTAACACCCCAACCAACTGATCCCATACCCCAAACAAGTATGGGATTTTTTATGCCCAAAATTTATTTATCCAAATTTAAACGCCATTTCAACATCTATATAGAGTACATCATCATGATTAAAGGTTTAGCTATTACCCCACCTGTGTTGGGGCGTATCAGTATCGGCAAAATTGTCGAAAAGAATGGAAAACGTCTGCCTGAAAAAGATGATCAATTTACCATTACCAGCCAAATCCAAAATAAAGATGGGTGGGTCAAACATCCACTGGATGAGCAACTACGTGCCAAAGCGCCCAATCAGAACCAAAAGCTGAGAAGCATTCCAGTCCGCATGATCTTCAATGATCCCGATCTCAACTTAAGAGCAGAGTACAGCCTATTTGACCGCCAAACTGGACGTTTAATCTGTTCAGGCAATGGCGAAAGCTGTCAGCGACTCGGTCAAAATGGCATTGAACAACATCCATGTCCATCACCTGATTTATGTCCATTGGCACAGGGTGGATTATGCAAGCCCTATGGCAGACTCTACGTCAACTTAGATGAATCAGATGAGTTTGGTACTTTCATCTTTAGAACCACAGGCTTTAACAGCATCCGCACTTTGGCAGCTCGACTTCGTTACTATCACGCAGCATCGGGTGACTTACTTTCTTGTTTGCCATTGCAATTGACCTTGCGAGGTAAAAGCACCACACAAAGTTACCGTACCCCGATCTACTACGTGGATCTGACTTTACGTGATGGCACAAACCTGAAAGATGCGATTAGTTCAGCCAAACAGATGGATGAACAAAGTAAGACAGCAGGGTTCTATCAGGAGGCTTTGGATCATGTGGCACGGCAGGGTTATGGTAATGCCTGCTTTGAGGTGGGAGGTGAAGAGGGTTTGGATATAGTGGAGGAGTTTTACAGCGTTGAATCTCAAACAGAGCATCAGCAAACGCATGATCTCACTCATGTTCAAGATATTCAGAAAGGCTTACAGCAGTCGGTTCAAGCTCTGAATTAAATACTGTTGGGGGCTAAGAAGCCCCCAACAGTAATATTGCTACTATTTTTTATTAAAAAATTTGAACTACTTATTGAATCAATAAACATTACTTAAGTATCGTTTATTTGGAGGGCGGTAGTACGTTAGGCTTTTGTAACATTAATCCATTTATAACTTTTTGTTGTCTACTATCCTCATTACGTAGTTGTTTATCTTTGGAATGATGGTCATCTTTATTCTCATCAACTTTGGTATCGCCATGGTTATGATCAGTAATATTACGTAATTCAGTATCATCTAAGGAGCGAATCGTTTTTGAAGTGCTAGGTTCAGCCCAAGATATTGTATTTAAAAATATGAGAAATAATAAATTGTACTTCATCCATGAAGTCATAGCGTGATCCTTTTTTACTCAATACCGACTACAGTGGTGATATAACCAGTGGCTAAAAGAATTGATAGACCTAATGACATCTCAAATAAAATGGCATAGCCCAATTGTTTCGCAAATTTCGGGTCTTGTAAGCGAGGTGTGAAATACCATTTGTTAAAGGCTGCTAACAATAAAATACTTAGGACAAATAATATTTTAATAATAAATCCATGCCCATAAGGTGTATTGATTAGAGTATTAAAATCTTTAAAGAGTAATAAAGCAATACTAAGACCACAAGCGATGAGTATTCCTACAATAAAGGCTGCTATTTGCCCAAATAGATGCATACGTTCTTTAAGTGGTAAGCCATTAATTTTTTTGCTTGTTTTCCATAATGGATAAAGCGACCCCATCCATAAGGACATTACAAGTACATGTATTGATAACAAAGCTTGAGCGAATAAGGGTAAATTCGTGACGTGTCCGAGTTGTGAAAAACTTAAAACGATTGGTGTGAGCAGTATGGTAAAGATTGCTCCTTCAGTTTTGGAAATATCAATCGTCCCTTTACTAAGTTTGACTATCATAAATATGAGTAAAAGTGCAAAACTGATTGATCGAATGATATAGACATGTCCAGTAGGAGTATTGACTAGTATATTTATATAGTTGCTATCCCACATACCTGAAAGGCCAGTGTTGGCAAAACTTCCTATAAGAATGAAGAAGCCGAGAACACTTGAAAAAAGACCTAATCCTGTACCAATAGTTATGTATTTGAGAATAGTTCCCTTTATTTCAACATAACGTCCAAGTAAGAAATAGCAGAAAGCACCACCTATAATAAATGCAATCCCTAAATATAGAATGACTTTAACCAACCATGTTGCGTATATCCAAGTCTCAGGAATCATATTTTTCTCCCACAGTTATAGCCAACGTGTCAGCAAGCTGCTTGCATGTTGGCTATTTGCATTTATTGTTATTTTACCGATTTAATAGTGAAATTATATTCACCATTCATGTTATGGCCATCGGTACCCATTGTGGTCCAAACCACCGTATATTTTCCTTTTTTTAGTTTTGGAACCGCTACGTCAAATGATTTTTTCATATCATGAGTTATTTGGTAGTTCAAAGGGATATCCTTACGTTGGGCATCAAGTAACTTAACGTTCATTAGCATGACTTCTTCACCAAAATTGAGTGTTATGTTTTTTGGTTGACTTGCTACAGAAGCATTGATCGCAGGAATTGCACTTTCAAGTTTCACGTGTGCAAATGCACTTGAAGCAGTAACAATCAGTGTTGCACCTACGAGAGTGTTACGTAGAGCTGACATTTTATTTTTGAAAATTTTCATTTCTTCATCCTCTTTAAACTAATCTTGGGCTCAGTAATGACCGAATGAAATGCATCAATTGGTTGCTTGGTCATCACCTTTCTCATGCTTATTATTAAAGGATGAGAGAAACATCCCGATGACTTCAAAATTACATTTTTGTCATTTTAAAAATTAAAAAACCACAAGTGGTACACTGGCTTTAAAGAAAACAATGATCACTAAACAAACTAATAAGAGGGAGTCTATTTCCATCTTAATGAAATTATTAATTTAAAAATTAAATATGAAGGAGGCTTTTATGGACCATCATCATGAAAACAAAGTACTCAATAACAGACTTACTGACCCTGTCTGTGGTATGACAGTTACAGAAGCATCCAAGTTTTATGAAGAAGTTAAAAATAGAACTTTTTACTTTTGTAGTGAGAAATGCCACATAAAGTTTAAAAGTGATCCTCATTTTTATATTACTAAAGTTGAGAATGTAGTTACGTTAAAAGAACCACAAAAGAGGGATGGTGAGGATTCAAATGAAGTTAATCAGCCTGCTCATGTTAATACCTTCACGATATACACTTGTCCAATGCATCCTGAAATTAGACAGAACCATGCGGGAAATTGTCCGATCTGTGGTATGTCGTTAGAGCCTTTACTTCCTGACTTAGATGACGCTGATAAAAACCCAGAACTCAAGAATTTTAAGCATAGATTTTGGTGGACCTTACCGCTAACCATTATTGTAGTTTTCTTAGCAATGTTTGGTCATCAATTGAACTGGTTCGAAATGCAGGTGCAAAGCTGGATTGAACTGGTACTGACTTTACCAATTGTTTTGTGGGCAGGAATGCCATTTTTTGTGAGATGTTGGCAGTCAATCCTTAATCGGAGTCCAAATATGTGGACCTTGATTGGAATTGGTACAGGAGCTGCTTTTATATACAGCCTTGTTGGAACAATAGTACCTCAAGTATTTCCAGACTCATTTGTATCTATGGGGCGTGTTGCTGTGTATTTTGAGGCGACCGCAGCGATTATTTCTCTCACATTGTTAGGTCAAGTGCTAGAGTTAAAAGCACGTTCCCAAACTTCAGCGGCAATTAAATCCCTACTTGGGCTAGCACCTAAAACAGCAAGAAAAATCAGTGTTGATGGTATAGAAGAAGATATTCCACTATCTCATGTACACGTAGGCGATTTATTACGGATACGCCCCGGTGAAAAAGTTCCTGTTGATGGAGTCATTACAGAAGGTTCAAGCTCTGTAGATGAATCGATGTTAACTGGTGAACCTGTGCCAGTTACAAAACGTGTGGGTGATCAAGTCATTGGTGCAACAATGAACATGAATGGTTCATTGGTGATGCGATCAGAAAAAGTTGGATCATCAACCGTACTTTCTCAAATCGTGCAAATGGTTGCTCAGGCTCAACGTTCAAAAGCACCTATGCAGCGGATGGCGGATCATGTTGCAGGACGATTTGTTATGGGGGTTATAGGTATTGCTGTTCTAACTTTTTTGGGGTGGGGGCTATTCGGACCTGAACCTAGTTGGGTTTATGGATTAATCAATGCAGTAGCTGTTTTAATCATCGCATGCCCATGTGCTTTGGGATTAGCTACGCCAATGTCAATTATGGTAGCAACAGGGCGAGGTGCATCAAATGGAGTACTTTTTCGAGACGCTGCCGCAATAGAGAATCTACGTAAAATTGATACATTGATTATTGATAAAACAGGAACTTTGACAGAAGGACAACCATCATTCAATAAAGTAGTAGCCACTTCAGGATATGAAAAGAATGAAGTCCTCCGTTTAGCTGCGAGTTTAGATCAGGGCAGTGAGCATCCTTTAGCAAATGCAATTGTACGTGCCGCCCGTGAGCGAAATCTTACTTTAAGTAAACCTACTTCATTTGAATCAGGTTCAGGTATTGGTGTTAATGGAGAGATAAACGGACAAAAATTAGCTCTAGGTAATACGGCACTGATGAAGCAATTAGGGATATCTGTTAACACTCTTATTCCACAAGCAGAGGTATTAAGAGCTGAAGGTGCCAGTGTTATGTATTTGGCAGCCGATGGAAAACTGCTAGGTCTTCTGGCAGTTTCAGATCCAATCAAAGCAAGCACTCCAGAGGCCCTTTTATCGTTGGAAGACTCAGGTTTAAGAATCATCATGGCAACAGGTGATGGGCTAACTACAGCAAAATCAGTTGGGGCTAAGTTAGGAATTAGTGAGGTTTATGGTGAGGTTAAACCTGCTGATAAATTAGATTTGGTCACAAAATTGCAAAAAGAAGGGAGAATTGTTGCTATGGCTGGTGATGGAATTAATGATGCACCAGCCTTGGCTCAAGCTGATATTGGAATCGCAATGGGCACGGGTACTGATGTAGCAATGAATAGTGCCCAAGTTACATTAGTAAAAGGTGACTTACGTGGTATTGAAATTGCTCGTTCTTTATCAGAGGCAACTGTTAAAAATATGAAACAAAACTTGATGTTTGCTTTCCTCTATAATGGATTAGGTATCCCTTTGGCTGCTGGTGTACTGTATCCATTTACTGGCTGGTTACTCTCGCCTATGATTGCTGCATTAGCAATGAGCCTAAGCTCAGCATCGGTAATTGGTAATGCCTTACGATTACGTCATCAAAAATAATCACGACTTACCACTCATTAGCGTAAGTTAATGAGTGGTAAGCATCATTAGAATGAGTGCTTAATAACCGAGATATCACTAATTTTTAAAGATAATTTTAAAAGAAATATGTCCCTCGTTATAAGTCGCTTGAATGGAAGCTCCATGCACATCAAGAATAGATTTGGTAATTGCTAAACCAAGGCCAGTACCTTCTTCAACTCTCTGTCTAGATACATCTGTTCGATAAAAACGATCGAATAACCGATTAAGTTGTTCTGATGATAGTGGGGAGCTTTCATTTTCAATGATGAATGTTGTTGTATCAAAGTTTTGTTGGCATGTGATTTTGATGACCGAATCTGATTTGCCATATTTAATTGCATTCGATAACAAATTACTTAAAGCGCGGCGTAGCATTAAAGGATCACCTTTTATACTACCTGAACCACTCTGTTCGAGTGACATTCCCTTTTCAGCAGCGATAGCATCATAAAAATCAAATAATGCTGAAACTTCTTTAACTAAATTAACCTGTTGTAGGTTAGGTAAATGTAGACCATGTTCTGCTTTTGCCAAAAATAGCATATCAGAGACCATGCGAGCTAAATGCTCAAACTCTTCTAAATTTGAAAATAGAACTTCCTGATAAGTATTAATATTTCGACTACGAGATAAACATACTTGAGTTTGAGTCATCAAATTGTTAATAGGTGTTCTTATTTCATGAGCAAGATCAGATGAAAAATCTGAAAGTTTTTCTACTGCGGCTTCTAGCCGATCTAACATATCATTAAAAGCGACAGCCAGTGATTTAAGTTCGGTTGGAGTATTTTCGACTTCTAAACGTTCAGAAAGATGTTGGGCTGAGATACCCTCTGCTACTTTTGCCATTTGTTGTACTGGACGTAGCCCTCGCCATGCTGCGAACCACCCTAAGAACATTAAACAAATTGTACCCACAAATCCAATGTATAAAAGTTGACGTCTAAAGTCATTTAAGAAATGTAGATGCTCAGAGGTATCGATTCCAACAATAATCTGAGCTGATATAAACGAGTCATTATGATCAAAAGTCTTTTTATAAATTAAGCCACGATAAGTCTTATTTTTAATTTTCCATTCAAGCCATGGATCTTGTTTTGATTTGTTGAGTGCTTGGGGATGAATTACTGATGGTGCTGAGCTAAAAATAACTTGACCTGTTGGACGTTCAATCTGAACAATCAGATCGTGATGTCCAATTAAGGCATCTTTTAAATATAAATTTAGTTCTTGAGAGTTAGATGGGTTCTGTTCAAGTAGATTCTCTATAAGTTGAATTTTGCCTTCTAATTGAGTTCGGTCTTGAGCTTCAAAATGATGCATTACGAGCTTGTGAATAACCAACCCCATAATCATTAAGATGATAACAGTAGAAAGAGAAAAGATGATTGCTATACGAAAGCTGATTGCATTAAACAATTTACGAGTCATCTTCTACCTCTAAAACATACCCCATTCCACGTATGTTCTGTATCAGCTTTGGGCTAAAATTACTGTCAATTTTACTGCGCAAACGTTTGATAGCGACTTCTACAACGTTGGTATCACTATCAAAATTCATGTCCCATATTTGAGAGGCAATGAGCGTACGAGGTAATATCTCACCACGTCTACGCATAAATAATTCCATCAGCGCGAATTCTTTAGCTGTTAAGTCAATACGTTGCCCAGCGCGAGTGACGCGGCGTTTACGAAGATCAAGTTCAAGATCAGCAATTGTAATAAGGTTACTATCTTCTTTTTGTTGTCCCCGTCGGAGTAAGCTTTTAATTCGTGCTAATAACTCAGCAAAAGCAAAAGGCTTGACTAGATAATCATCAGCACCTAAATCCAAGCCTTTCACACGATCTTCAATTTGATCACGTGCTGAAAGAAAAAGAATAGGCATAGTTTTGCCACTTTTTCGGATATCATAAATGATATCCCAACCATCTAGCTTTGGAAGCATCACATCTAAAATGATGAGGTCATATTCTTCGGAAAGCGCTTGATGTTTACCAGATAATCCATCCGTTACCCAATCCGTTATATACCCAGCTTCAGATAGACCTTGTTTAAGGTAGTCACCGGTTTTTTGTTCATCTTCAACTAGTAAGATTCTCATTGATAAAAATCCCATATCACTCATTAAGAACATAATAACGTTATAAATACGTGATTCGTTGTAGATTACAAAAATGTCATTTTCATGTCACATAGATGTTTAGTGAAGGCCTTTAAGGTATTTACATAAAGTTAATTTTTGGAGCAAAACATGAAAACTCTATTCCGTCGTAGCTTAACTACACTTATGTGTATTGGAACTTTAATTGCAGGAACTCAGTCTTGGGCAGCCGATGCTAAACAGGGAACCACTGTAGTCACTGAAACTAAAGCGGACTCAAAAATGTCAGAGAAATGCCAAAAACCTTGTAATATGAAGAATGATGAGAAAACCCAACAGGATCATAGTCAGCATGAGCATGGCAATATGGCTGATATGTCTCAGATGGATCACTCTAAGATGATGAATATGGATCAGTCTAAAATGGGTAATATGGATCATTCAAATATGATGAACATGGACCACTCAAAGATGAACATGTCAAATACATCAAATAAATAACAAATACGATAAATGAAAGATTGGGGAGATTAAAGCGAATAATTGGTTTGCTTGAGCTCCCCATCTTTATATTAGATAGGTGAAATAAATGTCTAAAAAATTAAGTCATGTCCTTTTAATAGGAGTAGGTTTATTTTCATCAACTTGGGTTGTGGCAGCGGTTAAAGAATATGATTTAACAATCGCTGAGCAAACGGTGAATATCACAGGTAAGCCTTTAAAACGAATTACGGTCAACGGGAAATTTGTTGCACCTCTTCTTGAATTTGAGGAAGGTGATGATGCTATTATTCGTGTCCATAACAAGCTAAAAAAACAAGATTCTTCTATTCATTGGCATGGTTTAATTTTACCGGGCATCATGGATGGCGTACCCGGATTTAATCAGTTTGATGGTATTGCCCCTAGTAAGACCTATGAATATAAGTTTAAGGTACGCCAAAATGGTACCTATTGGTATCATTCGCATAGTAAAGGTCAAGAGCAAGAGGGCTTGTATGGTCCGTTAGTCATTTACCCAAAAAATAGGACACCTTTAACTGTAGCTGAGAAAACAGATAAGGATTATGTTGTATTGCTCTCAGATTTTCATGATTCAACTAGTGATAAAATCATGAATAATCTAAAGAAAGAAGCTGACTATTATCAGAACCGTCGTGAAACTGTTTTTGATGTTTTTAAACAAATTAAAAAAGATGGTTTAAAAGCAACATGGCAAGACCGTTCGATGTGGAACCAGATGCGAATGCTCAAGACTGATATGTCTGATGTGACAAAATATACTTTTTTGATGAATGGTAAGACTCCAGAACAAAATTGGATTGGTAATTTTAAGACGGGTGAAAAAGTACGTCTTCGGTTCATTAATGCCTCAGCAATGTCATTCTTTGACGTCAGAATCCCTAACTTGAAAATGACGGTAGTCAGTGCAGATGGGCAGCCAGTGAAACCTGTTCCTGTTGATGAATTCAGAATAGGAACGGCTGAAACGTATGATGTTATTGTAGAACCCAAACAATCAAATTATCAAATTGAAGCAGAATCAATTGATAGGAGTGGCTTTTCAGTTGGTTCATTACATGATGAAAATACTCCTCCAATAAATCAAATCAAAATGCCGAAGTCACGTCCTCGTTCTTTATTAACTATGGAAGATATGGGGATGGGGCATGATATGTCGTCTATGGCGGGCATGGATCACGATATGTCTTCAATGAAGGGCATGAATCACGACATGTCTTCGATGAAAGGTATGGATCATGACATGTCTTCGATGAAAGGTATGGATCATGACATGTCTTCAATGAAAGGCATGGATCAAGATATGTCTTCAATGAAAGGCATGGATCACGATATGTCGTCTATGACAGACAGCTCAAAAGATCAATCTATGTCAGGTATGAACCATGGCATGCAAATGACTACATCTAATGCACCTACACAAGAAAAGAATGGTGATGTTGTATATGGCTGGGCAAATGCTTCAACACCTGTTGGTCAAAAAGCACTTCAATATAGTGACTTACAATCTTTAAAGCCTCAACCAGATACTCGTGCCCCTGAACGTGAAATGGAAATCCGTCTTGGTGGGAACATGGAGCGCTATATTTGGACAATTAATGGTAAGAAGTTTAATGAAACAGAACCATTCAAAGTGAAATACGGGGAACGTATACGCTTGAAATTTGTGAATGACAGTATGATGGCTCACCCAATGCACTTGCACGGTATGTTTATGCAGCTTGAAAATGGTCAAGATCCAAGTAATATGCCGAATAAACATACCATCATTGTGCCACCGGGGAAAACAGTTACAACTTTACTTACTGCTGATGAATTAGGTGAATGGGCTATCCACTGCCATTTGTTATATCACATGGCCGCTGGAATGATGAACAAACTCATTGTGGCAAGTGTAGATAGCAATGATGATGATACGAAAAGTATCGTTGCCCAACCTCAAACTAGCCATGAGGGAGTGAATCAACATGCACATCACTAAACAGTTATATTCAAAAACAATTTTATCTGTTGCTTTATTTAGTTTAGCAGGTATGGCATTTGCGAATGATAATTCGACTGAAAATTTAAATAAGAGTACGTCAAGTATGAATGTGCTTTTAAGAGAATCAGGCGGATTAGGCTATGTTGAACGTAATACTGATCAAAAGTCTTCAAACAGCAAAGAACTTGAAACTTTAGCTTTTAGCCAAAATCATAAAAAACATTTGAACGAGCATGGTGGGCAAATCTATCAAACAACTAAATTTTCCAATGAGTGGATAGTTGATAAAGATGGAAAGGGCAGCTTAGGTTCGAGTTTCGAGGCATTGATTGGAACAGATGAAAATCGAATGTTTGTTGAAGCTAATATGAATAAAGCGGAGAGTAATGACCCCAAATATGATGTATCAGCTCTTTACAGTAGAAATGTTGCAGCATTTTGGGATGTACAAGCTGGGGTAAGGT
The DNA here is from genome assembly GCA_036660195.1 of Acinetobacter sp. Classification (GTDB taxonomy): domain Bacteria; phylum Pseudomonadota; class Gammaproteobacteria; order Pseudomonadales; family Moraxellaceae; genus Acinetobacter. The sequence goes on along the minus strand of JAVXBC010000035.1, from coordinate 8,949 downwards.
ATAGTGAGGACAAAAATAACCGTAATAGTAATCGCATTGATGGCGTTATTGGATTATTAGGTCTTGCTCCTTATTTCTTTGAGACAAAAGCTTACCTTTATGGTGGTGAAAATAATTTTTGGGGAGCCAGTTTTGAGTTTGATCGAGATCTATTACTCACTCAAAAGCTAATTACTCAGCCATATATTGCAGCAGATATTGTGCTTAATGATAATTCAGATTTTGCTGCAAAGTCAGGTTTGTCTGAGTTAAAGACAGGTATAAAAACTCGTTACGAGATTAATAAGCGTATCAGACCATTTGTTGATGTCGCTTATCAATATGAAAAAGGGCAGAAATTAACGACTTTTCAAGAAGCTACAGATTCTGAAAAAGGGTGGTTATACGGGGCAGGTATTGAATTAGTTTTCTAATTTTGTCTCGATATTAAAATAGCAGCCTTAAGGCTGCTATTTTAATGAATAAAATTGCTAATTTTTTCTAAATCTGTAAAACTAAAAAAGCTTAAATTTTGGTCATGACGTTATGCACTGGTTAAAAACATGCCTTTCGCTGTTTTTATCATTTGCTATCCTCATCGTAGGATCGGCAGCAGCTGCTGCATCTGTACATAGTCCATGTTTAATGTCATCTCAAGATATGCAATCCATGCAAATGATGAATTCTGAAGATCATGAAAAAGCAAGTGCTATGCACATGGATTGTATGAAAGCTGAAGTAAAGATTAAGAAGCAATTACATGATCCATCATGTATGTCTAAGCAAGATTGTATTATGTCATTTTCTAAAATTGCATATACATCTACAGCACTAGGTGTTTTGCAATCTATGGTTTCTTCCCCTGTGGAACAGTCTGCTTTTTCTCCATTAAATCAAAATTTCACCTCATCTGATCCTTCCAATTTATGGAAACCCCCACGCTCTAATTAATTTGATGACTAATCATCATTCATAGAGTTTTCTATGGATGTTCTGCACGTGCGCGTGTACATCATTTTAGAGCTAAAAATATGAACTTTAATAAAGAAAAGCTGTCCCTAAAATGGGGTGGATGCTCAATTGCGACGATCTGTTTTTTCTTGAGTTATGGTCATGCTTATGCCCAGCCATTGACTTTGGATACAGCATTGAAGCTTGCTGAGCAATATGCACCTACTCTAAGGGCCAATAGTGCTCAGATTGAAGGCGCTGAGAATATGGTTTCAGCTTCCGGTATCTTACCCAATCCTAAACTGTTTGTTGGCTTAGATAATTACCCCGTGTCTGGCGATGCCGCATGGTCAGTCACACAAGAAGGCATGACGATGAAAAAGATTGGCATCATGCAAGATTTTCCAAATCGTGCCAAAAGATTGGCCGAAATAGAATTAGCAAAAGCTGAATTGGGTTCAGCTAATGCTCAGACAGAAATTCTTCGTATTGAGTTACGTCAAAAAGTAGCATCGGTATGGCTTAAGCGTTTTTATCTTGAGCGTAAACTGGCCTTATATGATGACCTTCTTTCAGAAAATGGATTGTTATTCCAGATTACGCAGACACAGGTTACATCTGGTCGGACTATGGTTACTAATGCGATTTCCCCTAAGCTGGACAAAACGGTTTTACTTGATCAAAAAGATGATTTACTTCGAGATTTAAATAAAGCAAAGCTAGAATTACACCGATTAATCAGTGCGGATTCTAGTCGTACAACTGAAATAGAAAGTTTGCCTAGCCAAGAACCTGTAATTAATTTTGATACATCACGTTTATATCATCATCTGCATCAACTTCCTGAATTGAAAGCATTTCAAGCAGAAAGGCAAACTGCTGAAGCCAAACTTAAGCAAGCTCAAGCCCTACAAAAATCAGATTGGAGTATCGAGTTTGCCTATCAGCACCGTGCTCCTGAATTTGGAGATATGATTGGTGTGCACCTGACAACGGAACTACCAGTATTTTCAAAAAAACGTAGTAGTTCATTGGTTCAAGCCATTTTAGCGGAACAAAACAGGATTACAGCAGATCAGGAGATAAAATACCGCGAGCATCTCACTATGTTAGATGAGGGGCTATCGGACTTAAAAGCCCTTGATCAACAAATCCAACGTACAGTTCAAAGTACACTTCCTTTGACTAAACAAAAAGTAAATTTACAGCTAGCAAGTTATCAGGCTGGTAAAGCCAATTTGTCAGATGTCATTGAGACACGACAAGCATTACTAAATCAGCGATTACGCCTCATCGATTTACAACAACAGCAAGCAATGATCAAAGCCCAGCTCTATTTTTCTTTTGTAGAACCGACCTTAAACCATGCTGAGGAGTCACGATAATGTTAAAAAATAAATTAGCATTCGTAATTGCTGGCTTGATTGTGGGCAGCTTGGGAATCGGTAGTGGTGCTGGATATTGGTATGCTCATCAAAATGATAAAAAGCAAACTGTAAGTGATCAGGCAACTGCTAAAGTGTTGTACTGGTACGATCCAATGAAACCAGAACAGCATTTTGATAAGCCGGGGAAATCCCCTTTTATGGATATGCCGTTAGTCCCTAAATATGCGGATGAAAGTACTTCTGGAATGACTGAAAGTGCAGGAGTAAAGATTGATCCATCTCTTCAACAAAATCTAGCCATTCGTTATGCCACAGTCGAACAAGTTGTAATGGGTAATACTTTGTTAACCAATGGCATATTACAAGCGAATGAACGACAGATAGCGATTCTGCAAACACGGGCAAGTGGTTTTGTTCAGCGTGTCTATGGTCATGCAGTCGGAGATATAGTGACTCAAGGGAGCCCGATTGCTGATATTTCAATACCAGAATGGACTGGGGAGCAGACCGAGTTTTTGGCAGTACTTAAAATAGGAGACCGTTCTCTTATTCAAGCAAGTCGACAACGCCTACGGCTTCTGGGAATCCCACCAAATGTGATCCATCAAGTCGAACAAACACATCAAGTACAATCTAATATGACTTTGAGTGCTCCTATAAGTGGATTCATTGACTCATTAGAAGTTCATAGTGGAATGACTTTAACTATGGGGCAAACACTTGCTTCAATTAAAGGAATTAATCCAATTTGGTTAGAAGCAGCAGTGCCTGAAACGCAAATTGCTGGAATAAAACGAGGTGCTAAAGTCGAAGCAACTTTTGCTGCATATCCTCAAAAAGTGTCTGGTAAAGTCATTGATATTTTACCAACACTAGATACCACAAGCAGAACCATAAAAGTTCGTATTGAGTTACCCAATAGAGAGGGACAACTCAAGCCAGGAATGTTTGCTTCTGTCAAATTCTCCAACAATCCTCAAAGCAGTTTAGTTGTGCCAGAGCAAGCTGTTATACGTACCGGTACTCGTAATATCGTCATTGTGGCACATGAACAAGGGCGTTTTGAACCTGTTGTTGTACAGTTAGGGCAGAGTGATGGAAATAAAATAGCAATTCTACAGGGTTTGAACGCTGGTCAGAAAGTAGTGGTTTCGGGACAATTCATAATTGATTCTGAGGCCAATTTACAGGGTGTACTGGATAAGTTAAACACTGGACAATCGATTACTTCATCTCAAGTAACTAAGGCATCAATATACCAAGGCATTGGTAAAGTGGAAAAAGTTACAGCTCAAGACATTACCATTTCACATCAGGCAATTGCTGAGTTGGGTTGGGGGGCTATGACCATGGGCTTTAAACAACCAGTACAACCATTTACCCAAATTCAGCAAGGAGATCAGGTCAGTTTCCGCTTTACACATGTTGGGGATGCTTATGTGATTTCTGACATTTCCAAGATGTCTATGACATCTATGAAGAACTAAACGGGAGAACCATCATGATCACCCGTATTATTCGTTTTTCAATTGCAAATCGAGTATTTGTCTTATTAGCTGCTGTAGTTCTTGCCGTTTGGGGAACTTGGGCTGTCAAAAATACTCCGGTTGATGCTTTGCCAGATCTGTCTGATGTACAAGTTATTGTGCGAACTAATTTTCCCGGTCAAGCACCACAAATTGTTGAAAATCAGGTGACGTATCCTTTAACAACGACCATGTTATCAGTGCCCGGTGTTAAAGCTGTTCGGGGCTATTCTTTTTTTGGTGATTCGTTTGTTTATATCATTTTTGATGAACATACTGATCTTTACTGGGCACGTTCTCGCGTGTTGGAATATCTGAATCAAATACAAGGGCGAATGCCTACAAATGCAAAATCTTCATTAGGACCAGATGCTACAGGTGTTGGTTGGATTTACGAATATGCTTTGGTTGATCCAACAGGGCAACATGATCTCTCACAACTGCGAAGCATACAAGACTGGTTTTTGAAGTATGAACTAAAGACAGTACCGAATGTGGCTGAGGTTGCCACAATTGGGGGAATGGTTAAGCAGTATCAAATTGTTTTAGACCCTACCAAGATGGCAGCATTCGGTATAACTCAACGAAGTATCATTGAGGCAATTCAAAAGGCAAATCAGGAAACTGGCGGTTCAGTCCTAGAAATGGCTGAAACTGAATATATGGTAAGAGCTTCTGGTTATTTAAAAACATTAGAAGATTTTCGGCAGATCCCATTACGTACGAACGGTTTAGGCATCCCAATCACTCTTGGAGAGGTTGCAACGATTCAACTCGGACCTGAAATGCGTCGTGGAATTACTGAACTTAATGGACAAGGAGAAACCGTTGGAGGTGTTGTGATTTTACGTGCTGGTAAAAATGCACGTGAAACCATTACTGCTGTAAAAGAAAAACTTGCCGAATTACAACAGAGTCTACCGAAAGGCGTGCAAGTTGTTCCAGTATATGATCGCAGTCAATTGATTGATCGGGCTGTAGAAAATTTAAGCCATAAATTGATTGAAGAATTTATTGTGGTGGCTTTGGTTTGTGGATTATTCCTCTGGCATTTACGTTCAGCAATGGTTGCGATTGTTTCTTTGCCCTTGGGAATCTTGTCAGCTTTTTTATTGATGTATTATCAGGGACTAAATGCCAATATCATGTCATTGGGTGGTATTGCCATTGCAATTGGCGCTATGGTCGATGCCGCTGTGGTTATGGTCGAAAACGCACATAAGCATATCGAAGCTTGGCAACATGAACATCCTGATCAAGTTTTAAAAACACAAGAGCGTTGGGACATCATTACGCATTCTGCTAGTGAGGTTGGACCTGCTTTATTTTTCTGTTTACTCATCATTACTTTATCCTTTATTCCTATTTTTACTTTACAAGCACAAGAAGGACGACTGTTTTCTCCATTGGCATTTACTAAAACTTATGCCATGGCCGCTGCCGCAGGGTTATCAATTACACTGATTCCAATTTTGATGGGGTACTGGATTCGAGGGAAGTTACCCTCTGAACAATGCAATCCATTAAACCGTTTTCTAATCAAAATATACCGTCCGATGTTGGATAAGGTCTTAGCTTATCCAAAGACAACTTTATTTGGTGCATCATTCATTTTTCTTCTCAGTCTTTTCCCTTTAACTCGCTTAGGTGGAGAGTTCCTGCCCAATATGGATGAAGGTGATTTACTGTATATGCCTTCGGCTTTACCGGGATTGTCCGCAGCAAAAGCTTCTGAGTTACTTCAACAGACTGATCGAATGATTAAAACTGTTCCAGAGGTTGCCACGGCATTTGGTAAAGCTGGGCGAGCAGAGTCAGCTACAGATCCAGCACCTTTAGAAATGTTTGAAACCACGATTCAGTTTAAACCGCGATCTGAATGGCGTTCAGGTATGACACCCGACAAGTTAGTAAAAGAACTGGATAAAGCGGTTCAAGTACCGGGTTTAACAAATATCTGGGTGCCACCTATTCGTAACCGAATTGATATGTTGGCAACTGGGGTTAAAAGCCCAATCGGGATTAAGATTTCAGCAAATGATTTGCAAGATATTGATCGGGTCGCACAACAAATTGAACAGGTTGCCAAAAAGATACCCGGTGTTAGCTCAGCTTTAGCTGAACGACTCACAGGTGGGCGATATGTTGATATCGATATTAATCGAAAGCAAGCTGCACGTTATGGTCTTAATATCAATGATGTACAGCAAATTGTGTCATCAGCAATTGGTGGGGAGAATATTGGGGAAACTGTTGAGGGATTAGCTAGGTATCCTATTAATGTACGTTATCCACGAGAAATCCGAGATTCACTTGAAGCCTTAAGGAATCTACCAATTCTGACTGAATCAGGTCAGCAAATTGTTTTGAGTAGCATTGCCAATATTCAAATCACTGATGGCCCCCCAATGCTAAAAAGTGAGAATGCTCGCCCAAGTGGTTGGGTCTATGTTGATGTACAAGAGCGTGATTTAGCTTCTGTAGTTCAGGATTTGAAACGATCTATTGATGAACAAGTGAAACGCTCTGCGGGTATGAGTATTAGTTATTCAGGTCAATTTGAGTTTATGGAAAGAGCAAATGCTCGTCTAAAGGTGGTGATACCAATCACTTTGATGATCATTTTTCTATTGCTCTATTTGATTTTTAGACAAGTACAAGATGCCGCTCTGATTATGCTGACTCTACCATTCGCTTTAATCGGTGGTATTTGGGCAATGTATTTCAGTGGCTATAACTTTTCAATTGCCATAGCAGTAGGCTTTATTGCACTTGCGGGTGTTGCCGCAGAGTTTGGTGTGGTCATGTTGTTTTATTTAAAGCAAGCCATACAACAAACGCAGTCTTCTGAAAAATCCTTAACTGAACAACAGCTCAATGACGCACTTCGTACAGGGGCTGTTCTACGTGTTCGCCCAAAAGCGATGACTGTAGCTGTAATTTTAGTCGGGCTACTTCCTATTCTTTTGGGGACTGGAACAGGTTCTGAATTGATGAGCCGTATTGCTTTACCGATGGTTGGAGGCATGATTTCAGCTCCGCTTTTATCAATGTTTGTTATCCCCGCTGCCTACCAACTTCTAATCAAAAGGAAACTATCAAAATCTTGATAGTTTTATTATTTCGTTCAAAGAGGTTTTATTATGTTTAAATTTATGAAAATTGTAGCTCTTGTTGCAACTATTGCTACGTTAAGCGCTTGTAGTAAAAATGAGGCATCAGAGCAAAAGAAAGCGGAAGCACCTATGGAGCAGATGAGTAAAGAATCATCTACAGCAATGACAGCTCAAGCTGTTGGCGTTATTACGGCTATTAATACGAAAGAAAATATTTTGACACTCAATCATGAGGCAATTGCAGCGATTAAATGGCCAGCAATGACAATGGGTTTTAAGGTTGCAGATCCTAAGTTGTTAAATGGGCTTGCAGTAGGGCAAAAAGTTGATTTTGAATTAAAAGCAGATGGTGAAATTTACACAATCGTAAGTGTTAAACCAGAAAACAAGTAATGTCAAAAGTATAACTAATATCAAGAGTACAGAGCCTGTAAAAAAATCTGTTTAATTCCCTTTAAAACGAATGCTTCAGCCATCTAAGGCTGAAGCATTCGTTTTATGATGTCTAGTTAAAGTGTGTACAACAGAATTCAGTCCAATCAGCCATTAAACCTTTACGTTTTTCAAGGTACCCTCCACGTAAGTAAGAAGCTTCAACTTCATCGGGTAGTTTATGGGCAAGTACATGCTCACAAACTTCCCGTGAATAATCCGTTTTATCGGCTGACCAATCACGGAATGTAGAACGGAAACCGTGTGTTGTAACCACACGATTTTGTTTTGGATCAATATAGCCTAAGCCATCTTCTTTAAGCTTCTGCTCATGCATCCGTTTGATCAATGTGGTTAATGACATATCAGAAAGCATTTCTCCAGAACGTGGGGCAGGGAAAATGAAATCTTGTGCTTGAGTATGATTTTTGATTGATTCAAGCAACGTGATGGCTTCTTCAGACAAAGGTACGCGATGTTCCTTTTCTGCTTTCATCCGTTCTTTAGGAATAATCCAAACCTTATTCTTAAAATCAATTTCCTGCCATTTAGCCCCAAAAATCTCACCAGATCGACATGCAGTTAAAATCGCAAATTCCAGAGCTTTAGGGGAAATCCCTTTTTTCTGTCTTAAATGCTGGATAAACTCAGCAACCTGTTCATAAGGCAGGGATGGATGTGGGCGTGATTCCTGCTTTAAGTTACCTAATATAGGTTCAAGATTGCCTTTCCATTCAGCAGGGTTGTCACCCTCAAAATATCCCATAGCCTTGGCATAATCAAAAATGGTTTCTATACGACCACGAATACGTCTGGCTGTTTCATTTTTTTCAATCCAGATTGGTTTGAGAGCTTCAGCAATATCTACTTTGGTAATGGTGCCAATGGTGAGATCACCCAGCGTTGGATAGATATAGGTTTCCAGTGTTGTTGACCATTGTCCGATATGCTTTTGATTTTTGAGTTCACGGGTTTTATTGGCAATAACAACTTTTGCACATTCCATGAATGTTTTATTCCGTAGTTGCTGGACATGCAGCTTTTCAAGCTGTTCCTGTTTATGCACAATAGGATCAATCCCATTTCGTATTTGTAATTTTAATTCAGCGGCTTTGGCACGGGCTTCTGCCAAGGAAACTTCAGGGTAGGGGCCAATACCAATATCACGGCGATGAGGTTTTAATTTTCCATCTTTATCCAGACGTTTTCCCACAACGGCACGTAAAATCCAGACACGGGAATCTCTTTCAACATTTAAACAAAGACCATCAACGCCGCCTACGTGGTATCGACCAGTCTCTTTAATTCTTGCTACACTGAGTGCAGAAAGCTCTTTGGATTTCTTTGGCATTCTTTTATTTACCCCTCAACCTACCCCCCTCATAAAATACTGGAAATGGTCGGATTAGACAAGACTAGGTTGGATGGGTATAATTGTAATTAATTGAAAAATATTAATTTATAATATTGTTTTGGACTTCTTGGGATTAGTGTTAGACGGACACCGCTTCCGCCAAATATTGAAATAAGCCCTTGTTATTGCAAGGGCTTATTTTT
>JAVXBC010000034.1:0-23027 GCA_036660195.1 Acinetobacter sp. | reverse complement strand
ATTATTAAAAAACCGCCCTAAGGCGGCATATCATTTGGTAGTTTATTTTTTCAAAATCCTGCGGAACGGTATAGCTCACCCCACGTTTGACCGTAATCTCAGTTTCACTCATGGCGGTCACAGCCATATGCTCATCATTGACCAAGATCCATTGACCCAGCTCAATTTCTTCTAAATCCTCGACTTTACGAATAGCGAATGTAGATTCCATTTTGCCAATGGCCTGCGCCAATTCTGCACTTGGGCAATAATCCAAAGTGGCCTTTGAGGCATAACCCGAACCTGAATCCACATAGATCTCAGCCGACATGGCATTTTGTTGAACACGTGGGGCCACTACAGCAACACGTGACAGCGTAGGCTCATCTGCAAGATCAGCATTCACTTCTGACTCAGTGGCGAATTGCACTGCGTCATAGTATTGAAGCTCAAGTACACGGACATGCGGATTATCAAGCGGTGCTTGATTGGCTGGATTCTCATAGGGTGGTACATAAGGCACCACGGAGTTCATCGGGGTACTAAACACATCCTCAATAGCTTCAATCGTTGCCCCAAAGTTGTGGTCATCTCCATAGTCAATCGAAATGACTCGCATGACAGCGCCATCAATTCCATGTGCGTCCCAATTCCACTTAAAGGCATTACCTTCCTTTAGTTGAATCGCAATATCGGGATCAACATTATTAAATGTTGCTGACTTTAATGGACTGGATAATGCTTTTAAGTCACGTTCAGCTGCCATATAAGCAGGTTTAACAGTGGTAAAACCATCATAAGTCACTGACTTATTGACCAAGCCATTTTGGGCAATACGTGCTGGATCATACGCAGGAGGTGCTACAGCAGGCTTCCCTGTTTGTTTATCCCAATAAGTTACTGTGACCTGATTGATTTGCTCGGCTGCGGTGCGGATTTCATAATCTGAAATCTTACCGACATTCGATTCATCAAGTGTTAGTAAGTCATCTGCAACATAATCATCGCGAATCAGGGTTAGCATCCACTTATTGGTGCGACTGTCTACCGTACACACTGCATCGATGTGCTCACAGATCAAGTCGATGATTTTCTCAATCTCGCCTTCATCATCAAACACGATCGACATATACATGTCTTCTTGATTGAGCACCGCCCAGGCATTTAAAAAGCTGTCTTTATCCAGCATCCCTTCTGGCTGACCCATCCCCCAAGCCGTGTTGGTGATGCAGGTCCACAGCATGTCTGCTGGGTTCATATCAGGTTCACCTGAACGCACCCCAAACCATGATTCAAGATTAAAGACCGTTTCGGCATCATCTGTAATCGCCCAAGGTACATAGGCCCCTGCATCCACATTGTCCTCAGGCGTGTTATCGGCTTGCATCAACAATTTATTCAAGGCGATGAAGTCAAAATCAGCACGGGAAACGGTATGGGTTTGATGGACGGCTGTGTCATGGAACATGGCCTGAAACTGTGCAATTACCGCTGGTGTAACATCGCGACCATCATGCATCGGCACAAAGATGCGACGACTATTTTCAGTTTGATGCGCATTTAAAAAACTTTCCGCATTACTGATCATGCTTGAAATAGAGGCGCCTGATACTTGGGTTTTCGCTTCAATCCATGTCACGGCATCGGGTGCATCTGCTTCTTGAAAGTTAATATAATCTTTAACATGCAATCCACTATCAAAGAACATCAAACGAATATTGACTGTTGAGCCATCATAAACAGCAACCATATCTCCGATCAGGTACATTAAGCGCGCAACACCAGAAGTAAAAATCTTAAAGACTTCAGGCGTCATAGACATTGAGCTGTCCATTGCAATCACAATGTTGGTCACACCATCAATAAAGGTCGGCTTAATTCCATTCACATATGAAAGACGGTATTTCCAATCCTTCATATAATTGGATGTGCCAATGTATCCTTGCTTCCACACAAATGAACAAACACCGCGTGAAGCTGGTACATTACCGACGCCTAGCTTTTGCTCTAAATAGGGATCTGGCATTTGGTTTTGCGAACCCGAATAATAATTAAAATTACCAGTTACCCCACCACCACCGCCCACATCCGTACCACCAAATAAATTTTGCTGTGCAATACGGCTTGAGCCATTACCCATCCCGCCATACCAGGCTTCTTTATCTTCTACCCAAATTCGACGAAGAAAGCACCCAGCATGGGCAAGAACGGCTTGCCAACCTGCATAGTATTTATGTGCGTATGTTTGTTTTTTTCCACCGCTCATTGTGTTCTTCCTGTGCAATCTCAACGACTTTTAAAGCCATGGCATCTTGTGTATCAATCAGCTTTTGGGCATCAATCCCATTAGCCAAGAAATCTGGCCAGTCCCAATGATGGGCATCAAAAAAGGGCTTAACGCCCTCTTTTCTGCAATACTTCGCAGCCCGAATATGTCGAATGTAAATTTTCATTTTTTCAGTGCCACCGCCTTTTGATCCCCAAAATAGGTATAGGTTGGCGCAACATCACGTGAACCGAGCACCACCTTGATCGGTGTCCCATATTCAACGCTGGGTGCTTCAACCTCACCCGCCACTGTCCGCGTCTTCTGATTCTTGATCATCATCAAAGACACTGCGACCGATACAATCATGGTCACAACAGCAAAAATAATCTGAGGCCACATATCACACCACCTGTCGGACTAGCGGGTTATCACCCGGAACAAAAGGAAAACCGCCATAATTCGGCAGATTGGCATAGGCCTTACATGCATCAGGTGTTTTTAAGCACCCAGGATAAAGCGTCACATAAGGGATCGCCTCTTCAGCGGAGCGAAGTTCAGCTTCTGCAATCGAAATTGCATCAGCTGCTGCATTTTTTTCGGTTTCAGCCAAAGCAAGTGCATCCACCAAGTCCTGATAATTTGGATCTTCTGGTACCGTATTATTCAATGCCTCAAGTGCTTGATCATAGGCCGTTTGTTTAAGCATCAATGCAGCTTGAGCATCTGCCAGTGCTTGAGTTTTTAAGGCAATATCATCCATTAATGCTGTGTATTCAGCATCGCTCAGTGCAATGTTGCTAAACGAATCAAAGCGACGCTTTAAAACAAGCTGATTGCCCTTGCTGGTATCAATGGTAATCAATACCCCGCTTGGATCTTCAATCATGCCAATCAGAAAGTAATTGTCTGCATAGGCTTCTAATCCACGAAGTTCCATGTTCAACTTATCCACGCTTTTAATGGTGGTCTTCACCGCATAATTTGCCTTGGCCAAACGACAATCCTGATCGAACAATCGATATGGGCATGTGGCTTGAATCTTTCGAGTCACTGCATTACGCCCTACCTTGGTGTATTCCGTTTCAAATTGAAGTTTAATACCTTCATCATGCGGTTTGACTTTGGTCAATCGACCTGACCAAAACTGTCTAAACTCAACCCCTTCATAACTGAACATTTGAACTGTGGTGATTTCTTCAAGTTCGGAACGGGAAAGATTCTGGGCGAATACTGAAAGCAATGAAAACTCTATTTCCATGGTCTGCTTTTCTAAATCTCGTCCAGACTTGTGCGAACCACGTTTAATCACGTGCGGCTCATACACCACACCTGCATGCTCTATAAAGGCATCTCCATTGGTATACGCTCGCTGTACATTGCCTGTTTGGAAGAGATAAAGCTCCCGCTTGGCAATGGTTGATTGCCCATTACCGAGCAATCGAGTAAAAAATTTCATCATGGCTCAATTTCCAAAATAGCGACTGAAGACTCAGTGATGCCTGCACCTTTATATTGAATATCCACTGAATCGTTATTGAGCCGATGAAGACCTAAATAGCTGATCATTCGAATATCCACAGCAGCTTTATTGAGTGCCGGTGTAATGGTGAGTCTCAGTGTGTTACTGGTTTGCACTGCATTTGAAATGCTATGTGCAGTCCAATTGCCTGACTTGTCTTGAATGGCGATATGCTTTCGATTCGAGGCATATTCCTGGTACTGGTTCAACTCAACGTCAATCACAGTTGAAATCTCACCTGTACTTTTGACATAGAAATTGCGCTCAAATGTTGGCAACCAAAATGCGCGATATTGCCCCAGTCGGCGAAATAGAAACTGTCGATATTCAAACAAGGCTTGCTGACCTTTCATCACTGATCGCATCGGTTTGCCGTAACGAGCATGTAGCCAGTTGCTATGCTGATCAATCGGCCCTAAACCAAAATCCACCACAGTCTGGTGCTGCAGCACGGTGACATTTAACGCATTTCCTTCCAGCAATAGACGCTTAAAGTAAATGTCATGTCCAAGAAACTGTGCGGGGACTGGCGCTTGCAGATACGGTGCATCCATCACCTGAAACTGAAGGCTGGGTTGGCCATAAACCGCATTAATGGGTGCCGATACATCACCCAAAATAAAGCCCACTCGAAGTGGGCGTATAGTGAAATTCTGCAAGGCGATCGGCTCATAGAGTTTTAACCCATTGGCTAGTACCTCTTTGATTTCAACGACAGCTAGACCATCTTTATGCTTAAGCAATGCCAGGGAATCGTTTCGGTAATCATAAATTGAAGTTTCACATTCAATAAAATCACCGTCCACACCACCAATACGCTGCCACTCTACATCAACAGGAATGGCCCACAGTTTACGTAAACCACCCCACAACACATTGAAGTTCTGCGCCAAAGTCTGACGTGCCACCACATAATCAATATTCAAAACTTGAGATGCGGTTTCACGTAAAGCTTTTCGTTTCTCAGTGCCATTATGTGAACTGTTGACGTAAGTTTGAAAACCTAGACTTTCAGACGATCCCACAAGCGTGCACTGATCCAGTAAAACCAATTCACCAAAAAGTGTAGTTTGGATTTTCATTTACACTCCCATTGCACGCTTAAACTCTGACGGGCTTGCTTTAATTTGATTAAGGATAATCTGCCCACCAGCACTACCGCGCATATAATTACCCACCAAATCATCCTGTTCGATTTGATTGATAATCGTAAGACCCTGCATGCCATTTGATGAAGATTGCTGTGATTTAGCACTCGCCTGAGCCTGCCGTTCAGCTTGCACATCAGAATTGCGATTAATTGCTTCCACGGTTCCCATTCCTACACGGTAAGTATCACGAGGATTAACGATGCCGCCATCAGAGTAACCAGCTGGCGGCTGAGATGTGCGCATAGCCTCTACCACATTCACACCGCCCCAGCGCTTAATATCCTCTTGCGACCAAACCACTTCACCTTTATGAACAATACCTGCTGGATCAAACTTCCCTCCATAACCAGTAAAGCCACCATTGGCATAGCCATCACCACCCGGACCCATAAACGCCTGTGCTGCAATGATTCCTGCTGATGCGTATCCAGTTAAACGAATGATATTGGCATGCATTTGTTTTTGCGCAAGGGTTAATGCTGTTGGATCAGCCATTACTTGGATTGCAGCCAACTCAGTGCTAACAATGGCTTGTGCAAATGCTGCAGCTTTTTGAAATGCAAACATGGTTTTATAGGTCTTGGTGTTCTCATCTTTATATTGCGAAACAATTCCAGCCAACTCATCAAAAACACCACCAGTTAGAGATAGTAAACTACCATACATGTTAAGTTGGTTTTCATAATCCAATCTTCTCGCATCTTGTGCTTTAAAATCGTACTCATCCTGAAGTTGTTGCTTTGCTTCGAGAAAAATACGCTCAGCCTCAAGAATCGCCTCATGGTTGTCAGCATTAAGTTGTTTTACCTTCTCAAAGTTAGCCAACATTTTAGCTCGCTCTTTCTCAAACTCCTCGTCCAGTCGCTGGCTGTTTGACTTTGAGATCGGTGCATAATCCACGGATTGAAGGAATTGACTCCCTCTATCATCTGGATCTGAAAAGTTTTTACCCACCCCATCTCGAATGGTATTGGTATTTAGTGCGTTAAGCTTACGTTTTCGCTCCTCCAAATCAGTAGCAGTAGTTTTAATAATCTCCTCGCGCTCAAGTCTATAGCGCTCCTTCATAAACTGAATCTCAGTCATCATTGCTTGTTCAGCTTGGAAAATACGCTGCTCTTTGGCGAGTTGGATTAGGCCGAGCTCGTGTGAATATTGCTCATCAAGATATTTAACAGCTTGATCGCGCTGATCATTGGTTAATTCAATATCTCTTGCTGCATAAAACTTTTTCTGATCAAAACTGTCTTTAAGTAACTCATCTTCAGTTTTCTTAAATGATGAATAGTCATCTAGTTTTGTTTTCAGAGTATATTCAGCAATTGCAATATCATTGTCAGCGCGAGCTTGGTATTCAGCAGTAAGGCGCTTGGTTTCTTCTGGTGAGAAGCCAGCCTTGTTGATTTCCTCAATATCCTTTTGAAGCTGGGCTTCAATACGCTTTCTTTCAGTTGCTACCGTCATTTGCAGTTGTAGCTGTGAGTTCGCTTGTTGCTCTGCCTGCTTCTCAATATCCTGATGCGACTTTAGGGTTCCGTCACTAGCTCCACCTTTCACTTCGCCCATCATGGAAGGAGATTGGTGCAATAACTTGAGCACCACACCATCCTCAAAAGTAACTGTGCTGTAATAGCCACCGCCTTTTGAGTCGTAAGCTGTTTTTATATCTTTGACAGCAACTTTCGTGGTAATTGGTGTGTCGACAGGCATTGCAAAATCAATACCCTTATGGAAAGAAGAAGCGCCCTTTGTGGGTGCTTTTCTATTTCCATAGTCAGAAGAAACTCGGTAATTTGAAAGTGATTTACCTCCCGCCTCCAACCTAGCCAAATGCTCTTTTGATACTTTTTGCCCATCCCGCGAACCACCATAACGGACATCGAGGTGCGCACCAGTACCAATACCTGAGTTTCCAGAAATACCGATTAGTCTTTGACCTAGCTTTAACTGCTTCTCTTTCTCTTGAGTGACCTTTTTTTCAGCAGCGTTTTTGGACTCAATAACCTTTTTGTTTTGCTCCTCAATTGAGAGAACCTGTAGCCCAGCTTGATATAATTCATTGGTGAGCTTCACATTGTTTTTTTGCGCCCAGTTCGCAGTTTGAACCATATTTGCTACTTGCTCTGGTGTATAGCCTTTTGCAAGCAAGCCTTTTGTCAAACGAGCCTCGAACTCACGATCAAACAAAGATGCTTTGAACTTTTTCTGTGCCTCTGCTGCTTTTTCCGCTGCTGTCTTATTTTTATTAAGAGCCTCAGTGTCAGCGTCCACACCTGCAACAGCTGTCTGTGCCTTTCGGCCTGAAAGCTCAACCTCATAACCAAATAAGCTTAGCTTGGCCTTGGTGTTGGTTGCCTCCTTAGCATTTTTTTCAAATTCAACAGAGTTTGCTTTGACTGATTCATACACCTCTTTGCTGATACGCAATTCATTAAAGCGCTGTACAGCTTCGGTCATACTAATTGTGCCGTTACGGGCATCTTGCACGACCTGAACAACGTCTTTATTGCCTTTATAAAGTTGCTCAATTGCATTTAACTGCATGTTGATTTTACTGCTTGATTCAGACAATGCCTTATTCTGACGCTCGAATGCCGAGGTCATATCATTAATAGCGCTGTCCTTTTCCAGTCCTTTTAATGCAAGCAATTCCTCTTTTGCTTTCTTTGCAACACTGGCTTGCTCTTCGAGTTTTGCATTTGCCTCTGCTGCACGATTGCTAAAATACATATACCCAGCAGCCAAAGCGGTCACGCCTATTGTTAGCGCACCGATTGGGCCACCAACTAAACCGAGTAACATTGCGCCACGTGAGCGTGCTGCGTTGTTTGCGTTTTGAGCTGCGGTGTCAGCAATAGTTGCAGCCGTTTTTTGCTTTTCTGCAATTGCTAAAGCAACCTCTGCTTGTGTTAGGCGCATAGTTGCTGCTGCACGCGCTTGGCGTGTGGTTGCGCTGTTTAACTCTTGGCGAGCTAAATGAACCTCGGTAAGCGCTAATGCTGCCACCTGCCTTGTGCGCTGCACCTCAAGACCAGCCAATTGAGCTTGAGATTCTAGTGCTGCCAAATCCGCTGCTCGTCGAGCCATCACCCCAGTGATCGAGCCGTAAATTGCTACTGTTTGAGCGGCAATAGTTTTGGTTAGTAAGGCTACACCGCCAATTACCGCAATATTTGCAATTGTGCTTAAATTATTAGCAAGCCCACTGATTGCAGCTGACAATCCTGCTGCTGCGCCACTCCCTGCACCTGCTGCACCGACAAATTTAGTAATCTCGTTTGATAACTGCGTAAATGATTGAGCAATTGTAAAATCTGTTTTATTGAACAGGTCATCAATATATGGCTTGGCTTTGCTTAGTGCCTTAACAAGCTCATCACCTGTAATTTTACCCTCAGCCGCCATTGCTCGAAGCGAGCCAATATTGGTATCCATTCCCATTGCGATTGCTTTTAATAAGCCGGGTGCCTGTTCTGCAATTGAGTTAAATTCTTCGCCACGCAATACACCCGATGCTAACGCCTGACCAAATTGCATTAATGCAGCTTCTGCGCTGGCTGCACTACCGCCCGACACAGAAATAGCCTTTGATACGGTTTCGGTTAATGCTGCTGTTTGCTTCATGCTGATACCAAGACGATCTGCGTTATCCGCAAAACGCTGATAAACCATGGCAACTGAATCCCATGTTGCAGCGGTTTTCTGAGCAATGCCGAAGGTATCATTCATTGCCGTATTGAGTTCGACCTGTGAGTCTGTGACGAGCTTTAAGCGGTTTTGCAAACCTGTGTAAGCATCCATTTTACTAATGGCAGCACCAATAGTCACAAGACCGCCCATATACCCAACAAGGCTGCGAGTCGCTACAGACATTGAATCCATAGAACGTGATGCATGATCGCCATTACGCTCAATATTTTGAAGTTCATTTGCTACATTTCGCGCATTTCGTTCAGCATTTCGTGAATCAATGACAATTCGGAGTACAGATTCAGCCATTTCACTTTCCTTTGGGCAATAAAAAAGCGCCTAAAGGCGCGCAGACAATAAAAAACCGACCTCTTTTGGGGTCGGCTCTTATTTAAGTACTTCTATTAGTTTTGCAATTGAGGCAATGATTGGCCCCATTGCAAATAGAGCTATTACAAACAAAATCCAGTAACAAAAAACTCTCACTGATTTATGTGTTTGAACGAGTTCTAGTGCTTTCACTATCCAGTCCCCGATGTTAAAATTCATATATGTTCTGATCCTCAAGTCTGCGTTGTGGGTTGGAATCAAAAGACCTCAGTGCTCTAACACTGAGGTTTTTGCTTTTCTGAACTTTAATAAACTTTGCAACTAAAGATCAGGCGGAAAGACTTCCGATTATTTTTCCTCTTCTAGAAACAGAGCTTTTAATTCCTCGGGCCCAGTTTCCTTTAGGCAATAAAAAAGCGCCTAAAGGCGCTGAATTTTGGGTATTAAAAAACCCACCGAAGTGGGTTTTAGTTGTTAATCATTGGCACATCTTTTTCCAAACTTCATTAAACGTAGCTTGATCCACTTGTGGGTTTTCACCATCAATAATCGTTAGATCAGGAGTTCCTATAAATCTCTTATACCCAATATAAGCACCAAATGAATTTTTAGAATTTACCTCTCCGCACATCCCATTCATATTTCTGAATTTTGCAGAATCAGCATCCTTTAATTGGCCTTTCACTGAGGTAATTGCGATGACCTCCCTGTTGCTCTTTAGGTCATCGTTCGAAACACTATCATCACCTGATATACAGCTGAATAAGATTAGAAGCGCAATAATTATTACAGCTACAGCAAGAAAAATAGGAAGCAACTTGCTCTTTTTTTCAATTAAGACTTCTGATGTATATTTGGGCTCGATATCTTTTGCGCTTTGGGGGCGCTTATACTGCCCCCTTTTCTTCTTGGCTTCAGAATAAAGGTAGCTCCATGCTCTGGTTTTTTCATTAACCATAAGATTAGCGAGGTATGTATTAAAATCAATATTTGACTGCTGGAATGACCTTAAATCTCGATAGCTCTCTAAAGGTAGGAGAAATAAAATATCCTTATTTTCTTCAATGTAATCGTTTATTTTCAACAATTCATCACCATTTAATGGCGACCTAAGTAATTCCATACCTCACCCCAAATTTATAATTTAGAACAAGATACTAATTTTACGCACAAAAAGAAACCGCCACTTAGGCGGCCGTTCTTTAGAAGTTATAACGTAAACCAGCTCGATACGTTGTGCCATTCACATCAAGCTCGCTAAGCTTTCCAGCGTCATAACACTCGCCATCTAAGCAAGCTTCAGCTTGTTGGTTGTATAACCACTTATAACCAAGACCGCCATACAACGCAAAATTAGGTGTGAATTTATAGCCAACCTCTACTCCAACAGGAATAGTCAAATACTCAAGGTCAACTGAGTCGCCTTCGCTAGATCCATCAACCCACGCATAACCTAAACCGACAGTACCATTGATGTAGACATTTTTCTCATCATAGAAATTGTAAACACCACCTAAAGAAAACTCTTTAAGTTTAAGTTCATCTTTCTGCTGTTCGTATTTAGCAAAAACACCACCTTTTTCATTTAAGAAATAAGTAGCACCAAGCTCCCAACCTTTAAAACGCAGTTTTACATCACCTTCATCAATCATACTTCCAGTGTAACCACCGTTTAACGACACGTTTTTCATTGGTGAGTATGTAGTATGAGATTGCGCAGCTTGGACTGGAGCGCCGAGTGGAGCTGGCTGGCCATACTTAACAGGTAATGGACTGTTTGCAAAAGTTGCAGATGAAGCAGCGGCAATTGTTAGTGCTAATAATGTATTTTTCATGTAACCCCCTTAGAATTATGGGAGGTAAAATACTCATTTTCTAACAAAAAGTCTACACAACATAAAAAAACCATGACTTAAGTAGCACTCTTTATCTGTTTCCTCACCCCATCCAAAAACAAATTATCCAACGCAAATACACACTCCACAAAGATATGCAACTCACACGGCGCTTCATACAGCTCAAGATAAGCATTGATATGGCTGCCATCCAGCGGCATAGCTACAGGATGGTAAGAACGGCCTCGGGCAATCACATTAAATGCTGTCAAGATGGCATGAGCTGTATAGCTAAATTCGGGTGCGTCATCTAACTTACGCCCAAGCTTATCCCGCAGCTTCTTTTGAAAGTCAGTTAATCCACCGTCTCCTGTGTGCCATCGGTAGAGCTCTGTGACTTTCCCAAAGTATCAGCTTTAGTTTGGTCGGCTTCTAACTGGATCTTCTCAGCATGAGCCTTCACAAAAACCCATACAGCTACACCAATATCGCCCATAT
This sequence comes from Acinetobacter sp., assembly GCA_036660195.1. Lineage (GTDB taxonomy): Bacteria > Pseudomonadota > Gammaproteobacteria > Pseudomonadales > Moraxellaceae > Acinetobacter. The sequence continues at coordinate 11,756 of JAVXBC010000034.1, read as the reverse complement.
CGAATAGTTTGGTAGCATTCTCTGGAGTATAGGGCTGTTCAACTTCCTTTCCATTTTCAGAGAAAACCACTCCCTTCCAATCTTCAATCAGGTGACATGCTGCTGCCTCAAGTAAAAGTTCGTGATAGAGCTTATCTTCAGCACCTGCAGTTGAAACAACATACCCTTTTGATGCCACCTGATTCTGAGCACGCTCCAGAGCTACCCGGTAAGGCTTATATGCTTCACCACGAATTTTAAATTCCGCCAGCACATTACCTTCAGCATCCTTATATTCTTTCCATAGTGAGACATTTTTGCTCTTTTGAATTTCTGCTTTTAAAGCCATTTTCTAATCCTAAAAAAATGCCCCTTTCGGGGCTATGTTTATGCTTCAGTGCGTGTAATGGTTGGTGCTTCTTTCACCTGACGAAATTCCATAGCTAGCGTATGGTCATCATTTTTATTGGTATCGGACAGGCCATCATTATCCAGTTCCAGCTTGGTGAAATTGAACCCATAAGCATTACCTATAGAATCTTCCAAACCAATTTCCGCAGTCATGTTTTGGCGTGACTCAACATATGGAATCCACGCTTTTGAAGTTGTGGTTAAGGCCAGTGTCACATTTAGCGTGATACTCACATTACCTTCGGTATAGCGGTTTGGGATCAGGCTACCATTGCCCAAACATGGTTTAGCGGTCAGATTGTTATTAATCGTGATTGTGAATGATTCAGCACATGCTGTACCAACAGTACTTACTCCACTAATCTTAAACTCGTTCACATTAATAGATGACATGAATGGTGTATCAGTAGCAGCAAGTGGGTTAACCACAGGAGTCGCCACTGGGTTGTCGTAACCAGTCGCACTGATTGAGGCACTGCCAGTGATCTTACCTTCTGTATCGCCTTGAATGGTTAATTCACCAATGCGACAACCTGAGAATACTTGAATGAATCCGACTTTTTTGTCGTGCTTTACAATCGTATAGGTTGGCAAGGTATCGCCACCAATTTCAAGCGTTGACACACTTGGTGTGCCTGAATCAACAAACATGTTGCCTGCCACACCTTCAAAGAACATGTCTTGACTGAGTGCAGATAACTCGTACTCAATATTGCCAACCGCTTCTGCAGAAGTAGCAACTGAGCCTTGCTCAAAACGAGAGTCTACAATCTCATCAGATTGGGTCAGAGACACTGTCTTTTTTAATGAGTCCGAGTTACGGCGCAACGTGTGCCATACAGGCACCGCTGGCAGTGTATTAGGTGTTTCTTCTTTCGCAATGTGGATCACCACATCAGTGCCTTTTGACATAGCCGTCTCCTGAGTTTAGGCAATAAAAAACCGCCCTAAAAGGACGGTTAAATAAGAATTTGGGTTTAGTTAACGATATATGACACATTCACGTTGTACTGGTAGTAACTCATACTAGACGGGTCTCCAATCGCACTAGAATGACCTGCATCAATGATATTGGCTTCACGTAGTTCTAGTTGGTTGTTTTTATAGAACTCCATGTGTTCAGCCCACTTATCAGCTAATTGAGATAAAGAATCCGTACCTGTATTTAACGGCGCAAACAACTGAATAAAAATAATGCCCGTAGTCCGGGTACAAGGCTTGTCGCCCATCCCTGTAATAAACTTTCCCGCATTGCTTACGGTTATCTTGGACCATATTTCTTTTTCAGGAGGTTCAAATGGTTTACCTTCGTGCAAAGGATTATTTGCCAATTGAATATGTTCTTTAAGCATCCCAGTAAAAGAACCAACACGTGCAAGAATGGCTCGTAAAGCTTGAGTATTTGTCATCATTTGTATTTCTCGCACACATACTGAAATGTTAGGGCGTAGACACCATGTGGTGCTTGCATACTATGCCCATTTTCCAACTTATCCCCGTATGGACTATTCGATTGAACATAGACCAGACCGCCAATCTTAGCTGTAGCTGCTACTTTTAACCCCTCTGATATTGTGTTAGCACCTGATGCATCAATGCTTTTTCCATAAGTGTTATCTGGTGAATCAAGCGTAACCTTATGCGATGCTCTAAACACACCATCCATAACAGGTGAGCGGACGACAACTTGCTGCAGAACTTCACCTACAATTTTCTGAACGTGTTGGTTTGCATCTTTCAAAGAAGTTAAAGCAAAATTAGTTGGTTTGTTTTTCCAGTTCATATTTCACCCATTAAAAAACCCACCGAAGTGGGTTTTATTATTAAATAACTATTTAACATATTTTTGGTGTTTATTGAAAAAAGCGGGCTTAAGCTCCATTAAGGGGCTCTTTGATATATCCATTATCTCAATTATCTCACCGCTATTTTTTTCTAATTTCCATATCTTCTGCTTCATATTTGGTTTTATCCATAAATCATCATATGCAGAGAGCTTTGGTTCTAGAATAATGCGATATTTAATCAATCCATTCACACCCGTAAAATATCCTTCTAATGAATCATGGAGTGTAAGAAGAATGTAGGGAACATAGTTTAATGTTAACCCCTTGTAGTCCCAAACTTTTTTTTCTGAAGCTTTTTTTAGCAACTCGCAAAAAATATCAAATTTTAAAACGGGAGAGTTAGTTATCGTCACACAGGACGCGAAAATATGATAAAGATTATTTCTCACTTGCTCCCTCATGAGCTCGCCAGCTTCTTTATCAAAGTTTTTAGCGGTTAAGTGCTCGTAGGGCGACTTGTTTATTTTTGTTGATATGCATTTTACATCATCCTCTGGGTGAACAAAGTGTGGTCTTTTGTTTGATGTTGAGTCACCTCGAATTCCCATTTTGGCATCACACAAATCGCAAACACCATGCTCTATACCTAATCGCATGAAGTACTCCACACTCTCTAATTCACCTGTAGCTGGGTTAATTGCATTAAACGGCATAAAATTTCACTTTAAATTATAGACTTCCCATAATAGTGAGCTATTTAGATTTTTATTAAATGGTAAAATATTACACTTTTCTTAATTGGCAGACCCATACACTGGAAGTTGGGTCTTGACCAATATTAACCACCTTAAATCGGCCTTTACTGGTAGCCCACACATCACCAATCTGCGGCACCTGAGTCACTTCGTTTTGCAGCACTGTAGCCTTTGAGTCTGTGACTTGGTAATCAGTTGGTTTGACCATATCTTTCAAATAAGAACCAAACAAAACACCACGACCGCTGTACGCTTCAACGGTAAAGGTTGGATAAGTCTGTGTTTCAAAATCAAAGTCACCGGACTGGATTTCTTTTGAACAAGTGAATGTATCTACCGCATCAGCCAATTTCTTATCAAAAGCTTTAGCTACTTTGGATTGAATTTTGTTTTTGATCATGTCTTTCGCTTGCCTCATACATATCAAATAAGTCTTGAGCTATACGCTGTATTGAGTAAGCCTCAAACTCGATACTGGGTTCTTTTTCACCCATCAGATGTTTTGCGCGTTGCCAAATATGTACAGCTTCATGCAGTAACAGGCCATGAATAGTGACCAGTGATTTGCCTTTGGTTTCCCCAGGTTGAACAATGCAATGTTTTCCACCATCGTAATAATCCACCTGTGCAGAACATCCCATGGATAGAAACTCATCTGAATCATTCATATCATCAAACAGAAGATCCATATGCAATTGGTTGCGGGCCAATGTGTACTTTGAATGCTCAAAAGGCGTGATATACCACTCTGGCACATAGTTGGTATTTATCATGCCCGAAACACCTCGAATCCAAATCCTTTAGACTTCAAATCCAATGAATCAATGAATGCTCGCGCTATCTGCTCATACTCTGAAATCTCTACACTACCTTCAGCAAAGCTTTCAGTGACCTGCACTGTGTCGGCCTTAACGCTTTCACTTGTCGTCTGACGAGCTACTCCAACATAGATCACACCAGCTTGAATACCCTTAATAATTTCGCATGCAGCATCAATCAGGAGTGGATCAATCGGATCTGGAACATAGCCAACTTCATTCCGCATCCATGTATTTGCTAATTTAATGAGGCGAGCTTTATCACCAGCTGGTGCAAAGTCTGCACCTAGAATCTGCTCAGCCTGTTCTTGGGTAATAAAGCTCATGGTGTTATTCCTTTGGGGCTAATAGTGCCAATAGATCATCCTTTTTGGCATCAGATGAGAATTCAATTCCTTTCAATTTCAGAACATCTTTTAGCTCATCCACTTTAAGTTTTGAATAATCCACTGATTGAAGTTCAGCGATACGGGCTTGCATCGCACCAACATCGTTTTTGAAAGAAATCAGCTCACTTTGTGCTGTGGCTAACTGCTCTTTTGTGTTGGTTAAATCAAGCGCTACTGCATCAAATTGTTCTACAGGAACCAAACCACTTAAATCAGCAGGTTCACCCTGAATCAGCCCAGCCTTTAATGTTTCCACCTGTTGTTTTAACTCATCATTTTCAGCAACAACCTTGGCGCATTCAGCTTTAGCCTGATCGATTGTCGCTTGCAGCTCAGGCGTAATACCTACATTCAAACTCACTACCACAGAATCAGTTGAAAGCTTTTCACCTTCATATAATTCATGTTGGCCATGTTTGAAATCGGATTCATTAATGACTCGAAAATCATCGCCATCTTTAATTTTTACAGTTTTTACTTGTGACATGTAACTCTCCAAAAGAAAGAGCGCGTATAGCGCTCAATCTAAGTTTTATTAACCCAACAGCAAGGCAATATGATCTTGCTTAATTGCCTTTACGCCCCAAGCTAGACGGACATGGTAAACAACCTGCATGAACTGGCGATACACGGCGATTTCAAACGCTAGGCCAGTTAATGGATCAACCACTTGAATTACATCATCAGCAGAGTCACCACCTTCTGGTAGTGCTGGTGCACGAGTTGCTAATGCAATTGCTGAACGAGCAAATGCCACATTGGCTGTGTAAGCATTGCCTCGGGTAATGGCTGTGTTATCAGCAGCTGGGATTAATAAACCTGATTTATTCAGGGCAAGACTTGTACCTGCCAATCCACCTGACACATATTTGTTGCCATCGCCCGCAAAAGTAACAATATCACCAGCTAGAATTGTTCCTGCACCACCATCAACAGCAATGGTTGTAGATTTTGCGCCTACTGCACCGTTGACAAGATAGTCAGCACCAGTGCCATTCACATGCAAACCTGATGCATGTGAGTGACGAATCGCCATATTCATCACACGATCAGTCATACCGTTACGAAGCATGTCTGCTGAACCAGCTTCATTTACCTTAAATAAACCAGACTGCTTACCACGTAAATTACCAATTGCAGCATGACCAAGGACCAGCTGAAGATCAGTACGAGGTGCACCATTTTCTTCAAGAATTCGCAATACGCCTGCAAAGTCAGATAAATCTGCCGCTGTACCAAATGGTGTGGTACCACCTGTACCAAATGCACGTGAGGCATTTTTATAAGCTTCTACATGTACATCTGATTCAATTTCATTCACCAATGTACGCATAGCCTGATAGAAGCGATCAGCCTGAATTGTGCTGAACGTTCCAGCATTAGAGAGGCCTTTAGTTTCTTCACCATTCCAGCGCACAGGAACGTGACGGGATTTAGTGATTTGTGCATCTACATGGTCTACGTTGGTATCACCAGTATTTGGAGCGTTTGCGCTAGGGATTGTGTCCTGTGCTGTAACTTCAGTGGTCACTGGCACGCGAACATTTTGCCCTACTGCTGCACGCTCAATACCCGAGTCACGCGAGACCGCAGGAATGTAACCTGTTAACTCACGTGAAACTTGATCAAGCGCTTCGTAGATATCAGGAATTAAACCTGTAAGAGTGTTAGCCATTCGCTATTATTTCCTTTTAAAAATTAATCAGTAACTTTGCCGCCTTCACGCATAAATGAAGACTGCTCAATAGGTTTTAGGTTTGTAAATTGATCACGCGACATCGTCTTAGCCCCGCCCTGACCACCATTTCCCTGGAACCCACCGCCTGAACCTTGACCACCTTTTAAAATTGAATCTTTATGTGGGTATCCACCAACTAAAGACTCCAAAGCCTCATCAAAGTCAGCGACTTCACCAGGGCGCGCGCGTGAATAGATTTTTTGACCATCCGTACCGTAGGCCACAACCTTGCCTTCTTCGATTTTGAAGCTTTTCCCAAATTGGGCTTGGACCATGTCCACAGGTACAGCAATGTTGTCTTGAATGTACTTAGAGCGAGCGAAGCCACCGCCAATCAACTCACTATGTAATTGCTGTTGTACAGCATCACGCTCAGTGGTTAATTGCTGAATTTGAGGTTCGTAGGTCTTTTTAAGTGCATCAGTAATTTCAGCCTTAACCTTGTCTACCTCGCCTGCATCCACAAGCTTTTTAGCGTCCAAGTTCTGAACAATTCCAAGTGCCTCTTTTACCTTGACGGGATCAAGTCCCTCAAAGGCTTTAACTTGTGCTTCAAATTGTTCTTTGGCTTCACGATGGGTTTTCGCCTCACCATTCAAACGTGTGATTGTTGCCACTGTCTGCGGTGCATCAAAAGCCACTTCTTTACCATCATCATGAACATAAACAGGCTTACCATCCTGAACCACTACATGACCATTTTCGTCTAATTTCAATTTCATAAGTCATCCGACCCTTTTTAGTGAGCATCCGCTCGTTACGCTGTCTGCATCCGCTTTCAGCAGGCATAAAAAAGCACCTCGGGAGGTGCTTAATTTGAATTTGGATATTTTAAAAACTGGTCGGCTGAGCCACTGAGCGAACAAGACACATAAGACCTGTTTGAAAATCTGTCTTAGCCATTGCGGCAAAACGCTCAGGGGTAGCAGCCTCAAGACGCTCCCATTCATCCAAATTATGGACCTGTTGCCCTGCATCACATTTACAGTTGTAGCGTTGAGTGGAAATGTGCGTTTGAACCTTTTCAATTACCGCTTGAACTTGTGGACCGATAGCCTTGATCTCATTCATCAAGTCAATTTCTTCTTGAGATAAATCACGATAACCTTTGATTTTTTGGTGTTGGTTTTCCATTTTCTTTCTCGCATAAAAAAAGAGCCTATTAGCTCTATGGTTAAATTTGGTTATTTAGGTTGAAATGGTTGGTCTCGAAAATCCGTGCCTTGCATGACTGGCTTTAACGCCTGAGATGCAATCCAGATCTCATTACGACATACAGGACAACTCAGCACATACATTGTTTCATTTCGATCTGATTTTACTTGAGCTTCATTCTTCTGAAACTCAAGCACCGAATGACACTTACCACATGCTGCTGTGTAGGTTTGCAGCTCAGGCGGTGTGCCTTGACTAATTACTTTCATTATTCACCCAATACATTGTTAAATGTCTTTTGGTCTAAAGCTTTAAGCTCTGCCAACGTGTAACCCCGCTTATTCAGCGGATCTGCAAACTTATCAATGCTGTACTCACCTTTCTTATAAAGCTCGTATTTAGTTTTACCCAGCCAAGTACGTTGAAAGAACTCATCCGACTGTTCAAAAAAATCTTTAAATGATGTATTGGCATCTAGCTGCCCAATAAGGTGCTTTCGCTCATCCTTAGGAATATCCTTAACCTTGCGTTCATCCATGACAAATGGCCGCAGTCCAGCTATCTCACCATCCTTATTACATGGTACATAGGTTGTGCGATTATTAGGGTGCACAGGGAACCGTGGACGCGTTGGCTCGTCAATTGGATAGACATCACCATCAATTGAAGCGCAGTACTTGCACGTGCGTCCATCCAAAGTGGCAACAACCCTCACATACTCAATGCCAAGCGCTTTGTAAGTATCGATGTAAGTCGCAGTGCTGATATGACTGCGCACTGTCCTTACTTGGCGCTCTATCGAGCTCCGGCTAGATTCAAGCAGACCATCCTTATAATCATTGGCTTTTCGGCCTTTGATCCGTTGCAAAATCTGTTGATTCGTTTGGCCTTGCGAAATACCATCACGAATGACGTATTCCACTTTCTTTCGCAGTGATGCAGCAATATCAGAAAATAAGTAATCAACCAACTGCCCGCCCGAATACGGCGTTTTCTTAATGGTCTTATAAATTTTCTCACCAGAAACTACTGCAGTGCTACCAGCAATCAGATTTGATGTATAAGAGGCCTCATAAACTGCGAGTGATACTGCAGACTTTTCAAATTCTGAACTTAGGTCCTCATCAATTGATTTGAACCACTCATTCAGAATTACTTTGATTTCTTCAATATTCCGACTGGCTTTAGCTCTACTCGAAAAATTAACACTCTGTAATGCTTTACGCTCAGAATCCGTCAAATTTTCAAGTAATTCACTCAATCTAAGTAATTGAGCATTGGAAAGCTTATTAAATTGAGCTGTCAACTCGTTTACGCTTTGGGATGATGCACGATACAGATACGCTTGATGTTGGCTCAGCGCATCAATTAAGGCTTTCTGCGCTGTGACTTTCATTGCTACTCCTTGTCATCTGGTGGGACATCTATTCCACCATCATTCCGCTTTTCAATTTTCTTCACGATATCTTCCCATTTGTCCTCAGGGAAGGTTCCAGTCTGCTCATAGTGGTACCACACATACATTGGCAGCTCACCAGCAAGGCAGGCTTCGTAAATCAATTTAGAGCGTGCTGGATCGTATTTTGGCTTATTAAAATCTTGAGCAATCGTAAAGCTAAGCTCATCCACCTTTAAATCATGCTCAGGGATAACAAACTTTGCACACCAACGTAATGCTATAGTGAATGCTTCAGACACATTGGCCACGACCAACGACAAAACGGAGTGTTGAACCGAACTATCATTGTCTGCCTGTGTAGCAGTCTTATTGGCAGAGCCAACCTCGATCAAGCGTGCACCCAGCTCTTTCATCTGGTTCCATTTGTCATTCATACGCTCATAGGCCAAACCATTCTTTTCAGCTTGGACCATCTTCGCATCTGTTGGGATTCCTGAGCGACTACCGACAGAGGCACCTGACTCTTTCACCATGGCATACTGCTCTTGCGTAATGCTCGGAAAGCATAGTGTTGGTTGCCCAACAATGAATGCAGACTCTTCCACATCTGCAGTACTGGCATAGTATGAAAGCTCCATTGAAGCTAATTCATACAGCGGAGCAGTTCCAATCTCATCTGAATTATCCACGGCGCCACAGAACGTAAAAGGAATGTAGTCCCATGGCTTGCCGTGGTAGTCAGTTGGAATAAACTTCTCACCTTCCACCCACTGACCTTTGTCATCCTTCGAATGGATCTGCACTGTATAAACATGCCCATTAGCCGTTTCTTCCAAAAGCAAAATACGATACTGATCATTTGACTCAACAGTAAAGCCATTGCGAACCTTCAATGTTTCCAACAATTTTACAAAGCTAAGCTTTTTTTGATTGCCAACAATGATGTAATCCCAATCCTTGATTGCACCCGCTTTTATAATATGAATCATCGGAAAAGCGCCTTTTGACTTTTCCTCTTCCTTATTTTTGCTGGGTGCCACTGCTGGGTAGTCAACGTAAACCCCACAGCGATAGTTTTTATTTACCAGTCGTGTCGCACGCTGTGCACATTGCCAAATTGAACGTCCAGCACCATCGGCATTGCGTTCTAAATATTCCAGCGTACGTGGACGATTGAATACAGGTGTTTTCCCAAATGCCAATCCGATATGACTGGCAAGCGTTCGACTTGTTACACCTGGAAAGATTGCACGGAGCAGATATTCCCCATATCGCCCCTTACCATCTAAATCTTTAGGGGATTTAAATAGTGTAGGTAGTGGCAAATAAACTTCACGTTTTTCTTTAATTACTTCCTGACCACCACAGGCATCATCCAACTTGTTCCAAGTCGCAATGTGCTTATCATAGTCAGCATGTGTTGCTGTAATGCTCATATTAGAATCCAAACATTGGTAGGTCGATACGAGTGACTGGTTTTATAATCGGGAAGCGCTTAGCCAATGGATAACCACCCGCATCACCAACGTGGTCAAGTCCTGATTTTTTATCCGGCATGCCAAAATCGTCATAAACCTGCTGCTCTAATGTTTCGGTCAATCGTGGGCATTTGTTGGTATTTACTAACAACGTACGCTCACCATCGCCATTCAGAATCAAAGCATTAACTGAGTTAATTCGATCTTTAATCGCTGGGTTAGTTCCACTAACCTCCACCCTAAATCCTTTATCTCGCAAAATCTGATGATCTGATTCGCTGCTATTTTTTGATGACTTGGCCTGACCTGCAGCATCTGGTATTACAGTCATGTCATGTAATGGGAACCGCTCATTAAGCAATGCAGCCATCGTAGGTGTATCCCGCACTCCAACCATCTCGTCTAAAGCCAAAGGCCTGCCTTCGCGGATGACATAGACTACAGCTGCCATCTTCAAGACGTTAAAGTCCATCCCGATGATCAATGGTTCACCTGGTTTAATTTCTTCATCGGTATGATTTAGTTTTCGATCAAAATCAGGATATACAGCACCACTGGTTAAGTTGACGAATTGCCCACGCAAATACGCTGAAATTAATTGTGGTGGATAAGATTCATATAGCGATGAAATATAATCATCTGGCAAATTGGCTTCATTATCATAAGTTGAAGCTTGAATCATTCCATACAGTGCACGCTTTGCAGGGGTTAGATTCGCCTCTTTAACGAACTGCTGATGCGTAAACTTAAACCCCTCTGGTGTAGTTGCGACATCAATGCCATTTATAAGCCCAGGATGTTTCACACGCATACGAGCAATGATCTTACGCCATGCTTGTTGGGCTTTAACCGTAGGCATTACATCCAGCTCATCAATTAACGCATGGCCAATCTTAAAACCTACAATTGTTTGGGGCTTTTCCATGGATCGACAAATAATTGTGCTTCGATACTGACGACCGTAGTAAATATCGACTTCTTTATTTGATTCGTAGATCTTGGTCTTCAAACCCCAATCAAATGCTACTTCATCAATGGTCGGAAAAAAGATGTCACGGATCTGCGGATAGGTTGGCGCAAAGTAACCTAAGGGCACCTTAGGAAACTCCCAAGACTTGTCACAAAGACTTGAGCAGCCTACCCAAGTTTTTCCTGATCCAAAACCTGCAACAAACGCACGAAACTTATTCTCCAGCTGTAAGAAATTAGCCTGAGGTACATTCAGGGTCGGATTGATGTTCGGCATTTGATTTACTCGCATCTACGACCTGTATGGTCACCTTAACTGGAGTTGGATCGTCAGCACCTTCACCATCACCATTTTTGATTTTGTCTATCTCAAGCTGCTTAAGCTGTGCATCTAGTAATTGAAGTTCATAACCATGCATTTCATCCTTTATCTGCTTAATGATGTTCTGTTTCATCTTCTTATTCTTGTTCCAGTCCTCGTACATCTTCTGGAGTTCATTTAGGCGTACTGCTTTATTCGCCAAAGGAATGTCGTAAATATTGGATTTAAAATCATTTCTAGTCCTAGTGAAAAGATCCTTTAATTTCTTACTCATTCCCCTGCAGGTTGCTTTTGTTGGATCGTATGAAGCGACCTGCTGACGCTCAATTTCAATGCCAAATTCTTCCCTTACAGCATCCACTACTTGTTGAGGTGTTTCAAAGCAAGCAAGAGACTGAACTATAAAGATTTTTACAGGCTCTCTTAGTGTTGCCATAAACACCCCTTTGTAAGACTACGTAAGGGTAAATAGGCAAAAAAAAGAGCCCCAATGCTCAATTGATCACACAGTTCCCACAACACGCAGACACATTAAAATCAGATACAAACGGCGCAT
>JAVXBC010000033.1:0-23354 GCA_036660195.1 Acinetobacter sp. | reverse complement strand
AAAACACATTGGGTGAAACAGCAGATTCAAAGAAATATAAACCACGTTTATGGTCGACCACTGTACGCCAACGGGTTGAAGAAATATTTGGTTCTTCTTCAGTGTTCAATCCAAAGGGTACGGACGCATTGCGAATGACACCAAAAACACTCGCTAATGAGTGTTTATAATTCGCATTTTTCGGGATGGCATTGATATAAAAAGATGCTCTCGCAAAACGATCGGCCGCACGGTTTGTACCCGGGAGCATGGTTGTTCCACCAATTTGCTTCCAATAAGCATTTAGCGCCAACTGCTGATCAAAGATTGGTGAGTTAGTCATGACTTGGTACTGGCGACTGTGGTGAATCACTTGTTTTCCGCCAATATATTCAATGATGGCACTGTCGCCTGTGGCATCTGAAATAGATAAATGCAGTGTCGCTAACCGTTTTTCACCTGGAACTTGGTCGGTCACTACCGTGAATGGTTCTTTTTCCAATGCCTGAATGGCCTCATTCACCGTGGCATAATTATCTAAGACATATTGCGCCCACAGTGAAATGCCCAAAGGTGGTTTTTTAGAGGTTTTCACATTTGGATATTCAGATTCAACCAACCACAGTAAGTTTGCCATTAGCCCTTTTTCATTGACGCCGTCGGTAGTAGATATGTCATAACCGGTTGCAACCACACTGCCGTACTTGGATGTCCATTGAATCGATTTTGGCCCCGCCATACCATTACGTTTGACATTATTGGGTAAAATCCACAAGTTGGTTCCAATATCACTTTTCCAGTCCATCGAACGTGCTGTCATGACGTCAGTATTACCCAGATAAACCACACGGGTACATGCCATAGTTGCTTCTGCTACCACAAATATTCCTGCGGCAAATAATACTTTTTTTAATACATTGTTCATTATCATGCTCTCTTAGAAAATAGGTAACTGTGTTGTTGAATGTCTTAATAAAAATTATTCGCTTTATAATCGTGTTCAAAATAACGATAACTGTTCCGAGATTTATTTTGGATCGCTTTGAGTTGTGTAGTCTTAGGAGGTAGATACGCTTGATTGTAAATCCTATAACTGGTTTGATCTAATGAGGTATTTAAAGCAATAAGCAGGGACAATGCATGTTTTTCTTGAGAGGTTGCAGCTGTTTGCCAGTCAGCAAAAGAATTAAAGTTTTCTTGGCTTATTGTGTTGTCTTCATCTGCACCAAAGGCATAGATGTTCGGGTTCAGTTTTAACGCGCCGTGCAAGCCTTTTATAAAGCGTTTAGCCTGAGTACTTTGGCTCATAAAAATACCGATTGAAAGTAATGAATATATTTTTATTTTCATGTCATTCCCTTTTTTATATATTTTTACCACATGATATAAAAATAGAGTATGGCTTATTTGATCATTTTTAGCACAGTTTTATTTTAATGTCGGGTGAGTCTAAAAGATATCTTCAGAAGATAAATAGCAACCAACGTATGGCCAAATTTTAATAAAATGATTGCACATTTTATGATTTAAATATGCTACTCATATTTTTATGTACTTATTCAGAATATCGGCAGCACCGACATTCTGAATAATCCGCAGTTGCTGGTGCTATGAAACATCATAAATGGGTAAATAACAGCTTCAGCGCCAGAGCAATTAATATGAGGCCCATCAATCGCTCAAACTGTTTTCCCATCTTTAAAAATTGCTGTCGAACAACGGGTCGAGAAAACAAAACAGCGACCAGCATGAACCAGAGTGCATTGACGATACACATCCATATCCCATAAGCAAATTGTACTTTCATCGGGGTTGTCGGACTGACGAGTGTGGTAAATATAGCCAGAAAAAAAATAGTCGCTTTGGGATTGAGCGCATTGGTCATAAAGCCCGTTATAAAGGCTTTGCTTTGACTCAAAGGTATATTGGCAGTTTCTTCAATCGAGGGATCGATATTGACAGAGGGAGCACGTAATAAACTCCAACCTAAATAAATTAAATATAGTGCGCCTGCGATTCTTAAAATAAGCATGAACCACGGACTTTGTTGAATAATAATGCCCAAGCCTACAAGGGTATATAAAACATGAACTGAAATTCCTATACCAATGCCAATAGCCGTGATGCACCCAATTGCATAGCCATAGCGCACGCTATTTCTAACTGTAATGGCGAAGTCAGGGCCGGGTAAAAGGACCGCGAGAAAATGTACCAAAGCCAAAGCTAAAAATTCTGAACTATATTGCATCCACATATTATTGATGCTCATCCGAAACGCTATAGCTCACGGTTAACTTATCTTTTTTAAGTTTATAGCCTGTAATTTCGAGCGTCCCAATTTCAGATAAATTTTGGACATGGGTTCCACCACAAGCAAATGCAGGTAAAGTTCCAAAACTGACTTCACGGTAGCCATCAGCATTTTGTTGGGTCAGTCTGACGAGTTGGCTAGAAATATATTGATTGCATATCTGCTGTAAAGTTTCTAAATCTTGGTCTTCAGAATGATCTTGTCTGACAAATTGGACTTTGCATTCGTCTGGCCAGTGCTGTGCTTTGGTGGGTTGCCAGCCAAATGCTTGCATCACATGCCCGATTAAGTGTCCTGCTGAGTGTAGGCGACTGTGATAGTGGCGTCGGTTGAGGTCAACTTGAGCCTGTGCCAGACCTAAAGTAATCGCGTGATTAGCATAATGAATAATTTGATCATCTTGCATAGCGACATGAAGCACATCTACACCATTGATTTTACCTAAATCACTGGGTTGACCACCACCTTGCGGATGAAACGGTGTTTGGGCAAGCTGAATGGCAAATCGTCCATCTTCAGTGGGGTCACACTGTAAAACTTCTACCTCAGCTTGAGTAATGTCGGATAGATATAAAGCTTGAGTCATGATTATCTCTGTCAAAATTTCACAGAAAAGATTATATGAGGCCTAATTATTGATGATAATCTAGTAAAAAATTAAATTACTTTTTCCTCATGAGCACAAATCAAAGTATAGCTTTACTCCAAGAAATGGCTATTTTTGTCAAAGTTGTGGAGACTGGCAGTTTTTCAGAAACGGCTCGACAGCTTGGAAATACACCGTCCGCAGTGAGTAAAGCCATTAGCCGATTGGAACGGGCTTTAGGAACACGGCTACTCGAAAGAACAACGCGAAAACTGCGTTTAAGTGAGAGTGGAAAACAAACTTATGATCATTGTTTAGAGATGGTCAGAGCTGCCCAAGCAGTGATTGAGCATTCAGGCAAATTCAATACTGAACCGAGTGGTACCGTTCGGATCAGTGTACCGAAAGCCGTAGGGCACTATCTGATTCATCCACATATACCCGAGTTTCTTGAACTTTATCCTCAAATAGATATTCAACTGCTGTTGGAAGATCGTTTCATAGACTTTATTGACGATGAAATTGACTTGGCCATACGCATTACCAATGAACCGCCGTTGGGCTTAAAGGGCCGACAGCTGATTCGCATTGACCATGTCTTAGTGGCGACAGCCGAGTATTTAAAAAAGAATGGAACACCTCAGCAACCGAGTGATTTAAGCCAACATCAATGTATTTATTTGGGTGAACAAGTCAGTGATTCAAAGTGGAAATTCCAAAAGGGTAATAAAACCACCAGTGTGACTGTAAAAGGACGATATTCGGCGAATCATACGGGTATCCGACTAGATGCGGCTTTAAAGCATATGGGAGTCGCAAGTTTGCCTTATTTTATGGCGAGACATGCTTTAAATAGCCAAGCACTGATCCAAGTATTACCAGATTGGCATTTCAAGACTTATTATAGTGGAGATGCTTGGTTACTATATCCACCCACACGCTATTTAGCTCCGAAAATAGAGGTCTTTATTCAGTTTATTGCGCAGAAACTGAGTCTAGAACCCGTCCTAAAAAGTGAAGAGACGCTTGCTTAATTTATTAAAATGGCATCATTCAAAGAGCTTAGAGCATGGCTAATGCTGAGTTAGATAGGTGATGAAGAGTAAACATTGATGATGCATCTTTGAAATAGCCTAAGCAGACTATCGATATTTAAGCCATAGTATATGCATCCAATGTACCGCATAATTTGAATGATTTAATGTTTAAGTCCTAGCGTTGAAAAGACTTTAAAATGAAATAAGCAATTTAATAAGAGATACGCAATGAAAAAATATCTACTTTATTCTTCTATTTTGGGTTTAAGCATCCCTACTTTGGGCTATGCAGATACAACCAATATTCATGTTTTAAGTGCAACGGTAAAAGATCAAACTATTGCGGATGCACAAGTCATTTTACAAAAAAATGGTGAACAGTCTGCATCAACTTCAACTAATGCAGACGGCCGAGCAACGGTGAACAGTAGCAGTGCGAATGGCGCAGAAAATTTATTGATTATCAAAAAATCAGGCTATTCAACACTGGTTGCAAAATGTCCCTGTGATGGTATGACCTATGCTTTAAGTCCTGTATTGAAAAACTTAAACAGTATGCGAATTGTTTTAAACTGGGGACAGAGTCCTTTAGATTTGGACTCGCATTTAAGCTATAAAAATCAACATGTCTATTGGGATAATAAACAAGGGCAAGATGCCAATTTAGATGTCGACGATACAGACTCTTATGGCCCTGAAACAGTCACTATCGATAAGCGTTTAGACGGGCAATATTATGTTTATTCAGTCCATGATTATTCAGATCGCGCCAAACCCAATACTGCGAACCTGTCGAATAGCCAAGCTAAAGTTATGGTCTATGCTGGCGAGTCTTTGATCCGTTCTTATTATATTCCAACGGGGCTGACAGGAAATTTATGGACTGTGTTCCGCATTAGTCCAGAGGGTGAAATCCAAGATATTAATCGTATTTCGGGGACAACCATTGGGGCAAGCCAAGTTGGTTCAACTGTATCGAGTTACCAAAGCCAAGCGACGCAGCTGCATTATGTTCCTGTTTCAGCCAATGCACAGGCAAGGGCTAAAGCACTGAATTTGAAAGCGGATAAAGCGTATAAAAACAATCAATTTGAACAAGCTGCCCTGATTTATCAACAATCTATTGATTACAATCCAAACGTTGGACAAACCTATAGTAATCTTGCTGTTGCTTATCAAAAGTTGAATCGTTCATCTGAAGCGTTATGGGCAAATCAAAAGGCGATTGCCTTAGCGTCTAATGACAATACCAGAGCGTATTCACATTACAACATTGGTAAAATTTATGAAAATAATCAGGACTATGCTCAAGCCAAACAACATTACCAATTAGCAAACCAATATAAACCAAGTGCGACTTATGATGAGGCAATTCAACGAGTGAGTCGCTAACTCTATAAATATAGAACTTGGATTACATTGAATGAATAAAAAAGCACCTGAGGGTGCTTTTTTATAAATACAGATTGAAGTGTTGTAGATGTCTAGGTTTCAAATGAATAATCGATTATTTCGGTTCGGTAATCACTGATAATTTCTCTACACCGACATGTTCGATACTGGCTAAGAGTTTAGCCACCGTGCCATAAGGGACAGTCTCATCGGCATTTAAGTTTAATGCTAACTTGCTGTTAGCAGTTTTACGCTGTGTGATTTCTTGCTCAAAATTTTCTAGCTTGACTGGGTCTTTATCTAAAAAAATTGCACCATCTGGTTTTACGCTAATCACCAATGCTTTGTTTTGATCTGTAGATTGTGTTGGTGCAGTTTTTGGTAAGTTGACCTTTACGCTATTGGTTAGTAAAGGCGCCGTGACGATAAACACGATCAATAGCACCAACATCACATCGACCAGTGGGGTAATGTTAATGTCACTGACGACATCGTCATCTTGAGAAGTTGAAATAGCCATTTAAGCCAAAGCCTCCTTTTCTTGAGATGATAACTGATGCATCGCCACTGGTTTTGCTGCAACATGCGCAGTTTGAGTTTTGGTTGGCAGTTGGAAACCTACTTTTTGAGTGAGGCTAACAAAGTCGGTTGCAAAGTCATCTAAATCTGCACCAATGCCTTTTACTTTACGAACAAAATAGTTATAGGCAAGTACAGCAGGTACAGCCACAGCAATACCAATACCTGTAGCAACTAACGCCTGACCAATTGGACCTGCGACCACATCCATGCTGGCACTGCCTGATTGCGCAATCGCTTGTAAGGCATGAATAATTCCGAACACGGTGCCAAATAAACCAATAAATGGGGCATTGTTCCCAATGGATGCAAGAACAGCCGAGCCTTTTTCCAGTTGGCGACGTTCAGCAAGGATCTGCTTGCGTAAGTGTCGCTCTAACAAATCCTGACGGCTCCAGGTCTGTTGTAAGTCTTGATGGGTTTTTTCATTGGCTTCAGTCAAGGTTTTAAAACCAGTTTGGGCAATACGTGCTGTCGGTCCCTGCGCATCTTCAGACTGATTAATTGCATCTGCCAAGTTCTGGGCTGACCAGAAACTATCGACAAAAAGTCTACTTTGCTTGGTGGCTTTTGAGGTTTGTACGGCTTTCACCACAATTAAAACCCACGTTACGATCGAAAAGCCGATCAGTAACCAAATGGTTGCATCATGAATAATCGTATTAATATCAGACATATCGAGTTTTCCTAAGATAAAATTTTACAGTTTAATTGGGTAATTTGAAGTGAATTGGAACATCGACCCAACCTTCTACTGGCGTGTTGCCACGCAGTGCAGGTGAAAATTTCCAGCGCTTCACAGTTTTTACTGCTGCATCATCCAGTGCTTTTTTGCCGCTGCTATTTTTCAGGTTGATTTCCAATGGACTGCCTGTGGGTGAGACTTTCACACGTAACATCACAACGCCCTCCCAACCACGGTCTAACGCCACTTCTGGGTATTCAGGTGCAGGATTACTCAAGTAACCTGCATAACCTTTGGCTGCAGTCACAGGGAGGTTTTCTTGTGCGGGTTTACTCACAGGTTCAGCGACTTTTGGGGTTGGTGCGACGTTTTCTGTAGGCTCAGCTTGCGGTACAGGTTGAGCAACTGATTTGGCAGTAGGTCGAGGCTGCTCAATCTGCTTCTGCACTACAGGTTTTTGCACGGGCTTTTCAACCACAGGTTTTTGTACGGGCTGAGGCTTTGCGGAAACAGGTGGAATGATCGGTTTTTGTATTTCCTGTTTGAGTTTGGGTTCAATCACTTTAGGCGGCTCTTCCTTGGGTTTTTCAATTACAATCGCGATAGGTTCAGGCTTTTTCACGACTAAGGGTGGTGTTGGAAGATGCTCTGCAAGATAAAAAATGCCGTAATGTAATGCCAGAACAGCACCAATCGCCCAAAAGATCTTATGGGTTTGAACAGGTTTTTCTGCTGCGACTGGACTTGCCAAATGGGCAACAAATGGATCTACAGCATGAAATACATTGGACTGAACATTTTGAAGTTGTTCAAACAAAATTGCCTTTTTATAAGGACTTCGACTGACTTCACTCATATCAGTAATGCACCATTCAATAAGATTTAATTTGTATTGCAGAATATTTTTTATTTCATTAATTAAATTGGATTAATTTGAATAAGGAAATATTCTTTCAATTCTAAGTTTTTAATTAATTCACAGATAAGTGAAATAATTTAGCTAAATGAGAGATTGAAAATATAATGAGTGATTTTTTAAAAATAGAAAAAGAACTTTTTTAGATTAGTATTTTGATAAAAAGTGATAAAAGACTAATCAAGAATGATGTCTTATAATAATTATAGATAATTTATTTTATATTGAAGATATCTGTTTATGGTTATATTTAATTTTTATGAACTGATTTTAATATATCTGCTAAATAAATCTATTTATATGCAATAAGGCTGTCCATAGAGAACAGCCTTATTCTATTTAAAGCTAAAATTTTTAAAATGCAGCAATAACGCTTAACTAAAGAATATTGGCTACTTTTAAAAAGTGCTCACGTGCTCTAATGCGTTCGATCCATGCTTTTAAGTGCGTATGATCATGCTGGCGCTCAACATCTAAATTGAACCAGTGATTGAGGGCTAAAGCCAAAGGAATATCGGCAACACCAAAACTAGAGCCAGACAAATAGGGCTGTTGAGCCAGCTCGCTATTGGCAACATCCAAGATCTTTTCTAATTTTTCTGCTGCGATTTTGACCGCAGCCAAATCTCTTTTGTCTTCAGGCTGTCGAACCAAATTAAAGAACACAATTCCAAACACAGGCAAAACCGTGGTGGTGTACCAGTCTATCCATTTCTCTGCGCTAAAGCGTAATTTTGGGTCTTCAATCCATAATGTATTTTTTCCATACACTTCAGTCAGATAACGTAAAATGGTATTCGATTCCCACAAAACCGTGTCACCGTCTTGAATGACAGGAATCAGACCATTGGGATTGAGCGCTAAAAATTCAACAGTATCAATCACACCATACTGTTGTCCCGCAGGAATATGTTCAAATTGAAGTCCAAGTTCGGCTGCAAGCCAGAGTACTTTGTGGACATTTAAAGAGTTGGGTCTACCCCAAATGGTGATGCTCATATATTTTCTCAGGAATTTGGAATGTGAAGATGCCATACTTTGGTGAAATCCAGTATTTAAATGATCCCCCATTTTGAACAGCAAAAATGGCTTAGACGATATTAAAATTTCACCAAAGCGTTTAGCTTTAAATAATTTTAGAAACGGTAATTAACACGTCCGTAGTAATAGCCACCATAGAGTCCAAAAGGCGAAAGCTGGGCATAGTAGTTTTCACCTAAGCCATCGACAATGTTGGATTTTTCAGGATAGGTGTTGAACAAATTGTCTGCCCCTAAAGTCAAGGACAGACTGTCTGTGAGGTTGTATGTCGCATCTAAATCTACAATCCATTTAGCATCAAAGGTTTGGTCTGTCGCCGCTGTTTCGCTGCGTGCAATATAACTACCATAACGGGACAGGCGCGTATTTAAATCCAGTTTTGCGTATTGCCAATTCGCAGCCAGTGTGAATTTGGTTTTCGGATCTGCATCGGTGATCATGCCTTTGGTGCGACGGGTGATACGATCAATATTGATACCATCTAACTGGCTTGGATTATCCGCGATCGCTGTAATATCGGTTTCATTCCAGTTGAAGCCCAAGCTCCAGCGGATACGACCATATTTGTTTAACTGTTGGGTATAGTCCGCAACAACATCGACCCCATTGGTTTCTGTATCAAATAAGTTTGCATAGTAGGTGACATAGTTGACGTTAGAAAAACCGTTTGCCGTCAAGATGTTATTGATACCAGTTCCTGTAAGTCCCGCCGTGGATGCAATACGATCTTTCAGTTCAATCCGATAAGCATCGACAGCAAGGTTAAAGTTCTTGAATGGGCTATAGGTTAAACCCAGAGAAAAGTTCGTCGATTCGGTAGGATCAAGTGCCTCTGCACCTAAAGCTTTTCCTAATGCAGAATCGGTACGCACCGATTTACTGTAGACATGTGAGCGAACGCCATTGTTTACCGTACTCACAATGCCCGTACTGGCAAAACCTTGTTGATATAACGAGGGGGCAATAAAGCCTGTGCTGGCTGTTCCACGTACCGCCAGTTGAGGATTGAACTCATAACGGCTGTTAATTTTACCGTTAAAGGTATCGCCTGAACTGTCATCATAATGCTCAAAACGACCCGCCAAACCCACAAACCAGTTCTTGGTTACATCTAAACCTAAGTCTAAATAGGCAGCGGTGTTACTCCGGCTAATATCGGCTTCATCTTCAGGTAAGAGCACACGAGCACCAAAGGTTCCGACGGTTGCAGGTAAGCCTGCATTATCACCTGTAGGAATAATATAACCGCCATTTTTATAGGCTAAAGGATCGGTGGCTTTAGAAGACCAACCTTCTTTACGATAGTCGAGGCCCCAAGCAACGCTGAGCGGCGTTGCACCAAAACCAATATCGAAGGTTTTCTTTAGGTCAAGGTTGCTGACCCATTGGTAAGCATCGTATTTTTGTAAGCCAAATGACGTTGGGCTAGACGGTCCAAGAGATGGATTTAGGTTATTTTGGGTAGAGTGGTCTTGCGTGTTTTTACCATAGGAGCTACTCACATCCCATGCCCAGCCGAGCACATTATCGCCTTTTAGTCCCCAAACGGTTTGTACATCCGTTTCACTTAAAATGACATCAGGTGTCGTACCATTTGGAAAGATTTCAACAATACCCGATCTGGAGTTTGGACGACGGTAGGATGCACCAGTCGAGGCATCACGCCAGCCTGCGGTGGTGTAACTATATAAGGTTGCGGCTTTACTCAAAGGCAGTTCAGCATTTGCAGAAACATTAAATTGTTCAACCGAAGGCAGACCTAATTTATTTAAATTACGATCTACAGTCGCTTCACGTGGGTCATCTTGACCATTCACTTTTGAATAGATTCTGCCTGAAACAGCGCCTGCACGGGTGGTGGCATCCTGATTTTTCAGGTCAAAACCAAAATTGATAAAGCCTTCTTGACCCAGTGGTGCACCAACGTTGGCATTCAGTTGGAAGGTTTCTCCATTTCGATCAGTAGCATCATAATGTTCTCGACCGCCATAGGTGGCACTAATATTGCCGCCATTATCCGCCGATTTGAGCACAATGTTGATAACCCCTGCAATCGCATCGGAACCATATTGAGCGGCTGCACCATCACGTAAAACTTCAACTCGCGCAATAGCACCAATTGGAATCAGATCTAAGTCCGCTGCTTGGTAACCCTCGCCAAAGCCGTATTTGTTAATGGCCAAAGCACCGACATGACGACGTTTTCCATTCACTAGCACGAGCGTATGCCCACCACCCAAACCACGTAAACCCGCAGAACGGGCTACAGCTCCGTAACCATCGGGCTGGCTAGGCACGGTAGCTACGCTAAAAGAAGGAATTACTTTTGCCAAAATGTCTCTTAAAGCGAGGGTATTGCCTTGTTTGACGAGTTGTTCGCCACTAATCACGTCTACGGGTGCAGGGCTTTCAGTGATGGTACGAATACCACCACGGTTGCCTACGACCACCACGCTTTCGAGTTGTTGAACATCTTCTTTTTCAACGGATGTTACGGTTTTTTGCTGAATATCTTCAGCGTAGATTGAGCCAGTAATTCCGCAAGTTAATGCAAAAAAAATGGATTGATGAAGGAGTGATATTTTAAAACCCAGCTTTTCAGGCTGGGGCTGTATTAACTTGGTGTGCAGCATTATATTTTCCAATGATGATGTAATTTGTAGAGGTTTAGTTAAAACAATAATCTGATGAGTATTTCGACTCTGGTAGTCAATATATCGATTGTTTTTTTATTGTTAAATATTAAATAATCATTTAAATATCAGTTTTGAGTAAATATGTTTATATTAAATTAATAATAAGTTTTTCTTTATTTTTAATAAAAATTCAATCTCTTTGTGAAAATCATATTTTCACTTTTTTATATAACTTTAAGTTTATTTAATATTTAATTTTTAAAAGCTAAATCCGTTTAATAGGTTTCAACTTTATATCTTTTGGAAAATAGAAAATGGGGCTGAATTACAAATTAAGCATATTGGATAAATGTCCAAGAGCCGAAGGCATCAGCGCAGAACAGTCATTTAAAAATGCCTTGCAAATTGCTCAAACGGCAGAAGCTTTAGGCTTTTATCGTTACTGGGTGGCTGAGCACCATTCCACAGCTTTGTTATCCAGTCCATCACCTGAAATTTTGATTGCATGGTTATTGGCTCAGACTAAAAGCATTCGAATTGGCTCGGGTGGGGTGATGTTGCAACATTACAGTCCTTATAAAGTTGCGGAGAACTTTAATGTACTGGCAGGTCTTGCGCATAACCGCGTGGACTTGGGGGTAGGCAAGGCGCCTGGTGGTTTTCCTGTTTCAACGCAGGCATTACAACTTGGGTTAGACCAAACACAAAAGGGCAACTTTAAAGCGCAGCTACAGGCATTAGATCATTATTTGAATGCAAAGTTGGATCGAAATCAGCCTGATCAGGTTGCTGCAACACCAATACCTCAGCAGCTTGCAGAAAAATTCTTACTGGGTGCAAGCATTGAAAGCGCTCGACTTGCAGCAGATTTAGGCTGGAACTTCGTATTTGCTGCACATCTGAATGGTGACGCCACCTTACTTCAAGATGCGTTGCAAACCTACTCAAGCTATTCAGCAGGGAAACAGGCCATTGTTGCAGCACAAATTATTGTGGCTGATAGCTGTGATCAAGCAGAAGAACTGGCAGCAGGACTGTCGGTGTGGACCTTAGAACTTGAGAATGGGCAACGGGTAAAAATCCCGAATGAACAAAGCGGACAGGAGTTTTCGCGACAAGCTCGATCTGCAATTAAAAGTCTTAAAAAAGAGCAGTTGAACATTATTAAAGGTACTGCCGATGATATTCATCAGCAATTACACGCTTTACATCAACAATATGGAATTCATGAATTTATTGTGGAATCGCCACTGTTAGATCATGCAACGCGTCTGAAATCTCTAACACTACTGGCGCAGCACGCTGTGCTTGCAGCTTAAGTGGGAGAAATTAATGTCAAATAGACCATTACTAGAACAGCAGTTGCTGAGTTGGAGACATGAATTACATCGTCATCCAGAATTATCAGGTCAAGAGTTTCAAACCACCGACAAATTAAAACAATGGTTGTCTGAATACGGCATCGAAACTTCAACTTGGGGCTTAAAAACAGGACTGATTGCGGATATTGGCACGGGTCATCCGATTGTCGCTATTCGAGCAGATATCGACGCTTTACCCATTCATGAAGAAATCGAACAAGACTTTCGCTCGATTCAAAACGGAGTGATGCACGCTTGTGGACATGATTTACATAGCTCGACCATTTTAGGCGCTGCGATTTTACTGAAAGCTCAGACGTCTGGCTTAAAAGGCACGGTACGCGTTATTTTTCAGCCTGCCGAGGAAACTTATAGCGGCGCTTATGAAGTACTCAATAGTGGAGCCTTGGAAGATGTATCGGCCATTTTCGGTTTTCACAATGTTCCTGAGTTACCTCTAGGCACTTTTGCAACACGCGCTGGTGCATTTTATGCAAACGTCGACCGATTCAAAATTGTGATCAAAGGCAAAGGCGGTCATGCAGGTCGCCCGCATGAAACTAAAGATCCAATCGTTGTCGCGGCACAGTTGATTAGTGCAGTGCAAACCATTGCCAGTCGCAGCATTAATAATTTGGACACCTGTGTGGTCAGTATCACTCAAGTGCATGTAGGCACCAGTTGGAACATCTTGCCAGAAGAAGCGCACTTAGAGGGCACGGTACGAACCCATTCTCCAGAGGTTCGCTTAGCTGTTGAACAAAAACTTAAACAAATTGCACAAGGTATTGCACTTGCCCACTCAGTTGAGATTGCAGTGGATTGGGACAATGGACCCGCTGCATTAATCAACACTGCAACATGGGCTGAACTGAGCCAAACCGTTGCGCGTGCGCAAGGTTATGAGGTGCAAGAGGCACCGCTTTATTTGATCGGTGAAGACTTTGGTGCCTATTTAGAACAGATCCCGGGTGCCTTTGTCAGTATCGGCAGTGCCAGTTCCTTCGGTTTGCACCATCCCCAATATCAACCCAATGAATCCTTAATTTATCCAGCTGCTCAGTACTTTGCTGCCTTAGCAACACAAGCACTTGAGTCTATTCATAAAAATGCAGAGGTCTAACATGAGTAATCACAAACAAATTCGCCTTGGAACTATCTTACACGGTGCAAACGGAAATATGTCTGCATGGCGCCATCCTGAAGCGGTAGTCGATGCCAGTATCAATTTTGAATTTGCAAAAAACGTCGCACTTCAAGCAGAACGGGCAAAGTTTGATTTTGTCTTTGTGGCTGATGGTTTATATATCAATGAAAAATCAATTCCTCATTTTCTCAATCGTTTTGAACCAATTACTTTACTTTCGGCTTTAGCCAGTGTGACGCAAAATATTGGTTTAGTAGGCACCGTGTCGACCTCGTATAGTGAGCCTTTTACCATTGCGCGTCAGTTTGCCAGTCTTGATCATTTAAGTGGCGGTCGTGCAGGATGGAATGTGGTGACCACACCACTTGAAGGTACTGCAAAAAATCATACCCGCAAGCAGCATCCTGAGCACAGTCAACGTTATGAAATTGCAGATGAATATTTGCAAGTGGCGAAAGGGCTTTGGGACTCGTGGGGTGAAGGTGCTTTCGTTCGCAATAAAGAAACAGGGCAATTTTTTGAGCGCAGTAAATTACATACGCTGAATCATCAAGGTAAACATTTTGAAGTGGCAGGTCCACTCAATGTGGAGCGTTCGCCACAAGACCGTCCGATTTTGTTCCAAGCTGGAGCATCGGGTGCAGGTCGTGCATTAGCCGCGAAACATGCCGATGCTATTTTTACCCATCAAGCCTCTTTGGAAGAAGCACAAGCGTTTTACTTAGATGTGAAACAGCAAGTGATTAAGAATGGTCGCGACGCAGATGATTTGCTGATTTTTCAAGGGATTGGGGTCTTGATAGGGGATTCTGCTGAGGACGTAGAGCGTCAATATCTTGAAACTGCTGCATTGGTGACGATAGAGGACGCGCTGAATTATTTGGGCCGTTTCTTTGAACACCATGATTTTTCTCAGTATGAACTCGATGCACCTTTTCCAGAACTGGGCACACTGGGTGAAAACAGCTTCAAAAGTGGTACTGATGAAATTAAACGTAAAGCCAAAGCAGAGAATTTAACTTTACGTCAGGTTGCACTGCAAGCAGCAACTCCTCGTCCACCTTTTGCTGGAACGGTAGAAGAAGTGGCAGATCAGTTAGAACTGTGGGTAAAAGAAGAAGCGACAGATGGCTTCATTATTGCGGGTGCAACCCCTAAAACTTTAGATACTTTTGTTGAAAAAGTTGTGCCATTGCTGCAACAGCGAGGGCTATATCGTACTGAATATCCAGGCACTACTTTACGTTCTAGTTTTGGTTTAAAGCGACCAGAAAATCAATTTGAACCATTAGAAAAGGAACAGTTTCATGCGGTTGAATAAAACACCTTTGGCGATTGCTTTGGCTCTGTTGGTTGGTGTTTCTCTGGTTGGATGCAGTAAAGAACAGGCATCTACACAAACAGCGAGTTCAACAGCTGAGTCTACAAAATCGACCGATAAAACCGATTTTTATAGCCGTGAGCTTGCAAAGTTAAAACAGAATATGACGCCTATTCATGTTGCTCAAAATGCAGAAGCCAGTCAAAAAATCCCAAAAGATTTCAAGTTTGTAAATGCGGGCTATTTAACCGTTGCTGCGATTTCAGGCGCACCGCCGTTAAGTGTGTTGGGACCCGATAATCAAACCTATATTGGAACGGAAATTGATATTGCCCGTTTGATTGCAGATAGTTTGGGTTTAAAGCTGAAACTGGTTCGTACCTCGTGGGAAGACTGGCCGCTCGGTGTGATCAGTGGCAAATATGATGCCGCCATTGCTAATGTCACTGTAACCAAAGAGCGTAAGGAGAAATTCGACTTTGCGACCTATCGTCAAGACGTATTGGCTTTTTATGTCTCGGAGAAAAGCAAAGTCAAAGCCATCAAAGGTCCCGATGATATTTCAGGTTTAAAAGTGATTGTCGGTTCTGGCACCAATCAGGAAAAAGTGCTGTTGGACTGGATTGAGGACAACAAAAAGAAAGGGCTGCCACCGGGGCAGGCACTTTATTACGATGACGGTGCATCCGCAAGTTTGGCGCTTCAGTCTGGGCGGGTTGATGCTTTATTTGGTCCTAATGTTGCTTACGCATGGCAAGCGGCAAATGGTGCAAAAATCCGTTTGGCAGGCACAGCGCTCGGTGGTGGAACAAGACCTGCCGAATTGGGGGTCACGCTGAAAAAAGGCGGCGGCTTGGCCGATGCGGTACAGACCGCTTTAAATGGAGTAATTCAAACCGGCGAGTATCAAAAAGTCTTAGCGCGTTGGGGGGCACAGGCAGAAGCGATTCAGCATTCTGTAATCAACCCGCCGGGGTTGGGAGATTAAAATGTACAAGGTCCAGACAGCGGTGGTTTTTGGTCTGACACTGGCGGCTTTAAGTGTGACGGGTTGCTATAACAATGAGAGAGCAACTCATGCACAAGAAAATCGTTTGAAAACTGAGTTTTCGGAAAAAGAGCAACAGACCTTAAGACATAACATGGTGGCTATTCATAGTACTAAAAATGTAGAGGCAATTGCTCAATTGCCGCAAGGTTTTAAGTTTGTAAATGATGGCTATTTTACTGTTGCTGTTGGGACCAACAGTTTTCCACCCCTGCATGTTTTGGCGGAAGACAACCAGACCCGTATTGGTAGTGAAATTGATATTGCACAGTTAATTGCTGACAGTTTAGGTCTCAAACTTCAAGTGATTCCAAGCTCGTGGGAGAACTGGCCGCTGGGTTTGGCATCGGGAAAATTCGATGCCGTACTCAGCAATATTGCGGTCACAGAACAGCGTAAGCAGAAATATGATTTTGCGACTTATCGTCAAGACAGGTTGGCTTTTTATGTAACCAAAGACAGCAAAATTCAAGCGATTAAAACGCCAGATGATATTGCAGGGCTCAAAATCGTGGTCGGTTCTGGCACCAATCAGGAACGACTGTTGTTGAACTGGATTGAAAATAATGGACAAAAAGGGCTGAACCCAGCGCAGCCCATTTATTTGGAAGATGGTGCCGCTGCAAATTTGGCGTTGCAGTCGGGTCGTGTCGATGCCTACCTCATTCCCAATGTGATGGGGGCATGGCAACAAGCCAATGGTGCCAATATTAAAGCCGTTGGTGGATTAGATGGAACATGGTCAGTCGCTGTTGCCGT
This sequence comes from Acinetobacter sp., assembly GCA_036660195.1. GTDB lineage: Bacteria > Pseudomonadota > Gammaproteobacteria > Pseudomonadales > Moraxellaceae > Acinetobacter. The sequence continues at coordinate 6,556 of JAVXBC010000033.1, read as the reverse complement.
CAAAAAAGGCACAGGTCTGGTGAATGCCATTCAAACCTCCATTAATGGTGTCATTGCGAATGGGACATATACCCAAGCTCTATCACGTTGGAATTTACAAAATCAAGAAATTCCACAATCAGTGATTAACCCACTGATTCAGGATAAATAAGAGGTCGTTATGCAAGAAAAATTTATCCAAATACCCGTTGATGTGCCCGAAGCACAGCCTTTACTGGATCAGTTATTTGCTGAATATGAAGAAATTTATGGTGATTTTTTTGCACGCCAAGATACCCAAGTCATTGATGAACGTAAAAAAGCCACACATCGGGAACGCTATGAAGGTGCGGAAGATTTTTTACCGCCGCATGGATTATTCGTGGTGCTTAAACGTGATGATGAAGTCATTGCAATGGGTGCGTATAAACGCTATGACGCAGAAACCGCAGAGTTGAAACGGATTTGGTCACATCGAAACTTACGTAAACAGGGGCTGGCTGCAAAAATAGTCAAAGAACTTGAACGAAGTGCGCTCGCTGCGGGGTATCGCAAAATCTTTCTCACCACAGGGTTTAAACAAATTCCAGCAGTGAAATTGTATTTGAGTCTAGGCTATGAACCACAGTTTGAACTCACTCCAGATTTTAATTTTGATCGCTATATTGGCGCACCCTTACACGGTGGACTTCCTTTTAGAAAGACTTTACTGCAAAAGGAGGTCGCATGAGTTTAGAACACTATAAAATCGTTCCAGCACGTCATCCACTGCGCTACATTGGCGTCGCATTTTCGATATTAATTATTGCAGTCGTCGCGGAATCGATATTTTCCAATCAAAACTGGGGCTGGCCTGTTTTTAGACGGTGGTTCTTTGACCCTGCGATTCTTCAGGGCTTGTTGATGACGCTGAAACTGACCTTTTGGTCAATCGTGTTTAGTTTAATTTTGGGCACTGTTGTGGCCATGATGAGGCTGTCTTCATCATGGTTAATTCGCTCACTGGCATGGGTGTATATCTGGATGTTCAGATCATTACCACTGCTGCTGGTGTTGATTATTCTCTATAACTTTTCTTATCTATATGAATATATCAATGTCGGGGTGCCTTTTACCGACACGGTCTTTGCCCAGTTTAAAACCATCAATGCACTGGATCAGTTTTCAACAGCTTTGGTCGGTTTGGTGATTGTACAAAGTGCCTATACCGCGGAAGTCATCCGTGGTGGGATTTTGTCTGTCGATCATGGTCAATTTGAAGCAGCGGCAGCATTGGGTCTGTCATGGTGGCGCCGTACGACGCGCATTATTTTACCGCAATCCATTCGCAGTATTATCCCCGCGATTATCAATGAATGTGTCGGCTTATCTAAAGGCACATCAATTGTGTATGTTTTGGCAATGCCTGAACTCTTTTACACGGTACAAATGATCTATAACCGCAACCAAGAAGTGATTCCGCTGTTGATGGTTGCCGCCGTTTGGTACGTAATCGTCACCAGTGTATTTTCCATCGTGCAATGGTATATCGAAAAAATATTGGCGAAAGGCGAGCGGAAATCAGCCATTAATAGCTTTGCTTTTTTCAAGAAAGCGCAGCCACACACAACTCAGCCGCGTATAGGAGCCAGCTATGATAATTAATCAATCAGCATCGCCTGCAAATGGTCATATTCAAGTGAGCCATGTATTTAAAAATTATGCGGGACATGCGGCATTACAGGATATTAGCCTTGATATTCCAGCGGGATCCGTGACAGTAATTATTGGTCCATCGGGGTCGGGTAAATCCACTTTATTACGCACGATAAATCATTTAGAACGTGTGGATGCAGGATTTATTCAAATTGATGATGAGTTTATCGGCTATCGGAAAAAAGGCGACAAACTCTATGAGTTAAAAGAACGAGATATTTTAAAACAACGTAAATCGGTGGGTTATGTGTTTCAGAATTTTAATTTATTTCCACATTTAAATGTTTTGCAAAATATTATTGAAGCACCTTTAGCTCATAAAAAACTCAGCAAAGATCAAGCCATTTTAAAAGCCAATCAATTATTGGGTTTAGTGGGGCTAAGAGATAAAGTTGAAGCATGGCCCAAACAGCTTTCTGGTGGTCAACAGCAGCGTGTAGCGATTGCCAGAGCTTTAGCCTTAGACCCTAAAGTGATTTTATTCGATGAACCCACCTCCGCTTTAGACCCTGAGTTGGTTGGAGAAGTTCTGAATGTAATCAAAAGCTTGGCGAAATTAGGTAAAACCATGGTGATTGTAACGCATGAAATTGCTTTTGCACGAGAAGTTGCCGACCATGTGGTGTTTATGGACCAAGGCCGAATTGTTGAACAAGGTACGGTGCAACAGGTTCTGGAACATCCTAAAGAAGAGCGTACTCAAAACTTTTTATCTCGGGTTTTATAAATTTGAGTCTTATTTTTTAATGATATCTATTTTAGTTTTATATATTAAAATCGTTGGTGAATGATAAAACTAACGATTTTTTTATAAGTTTAATTTTGTTGATAAGGTATGATTAAATCCATATAAATAGAATAAATTTCATCCTTTATAATCATTTTAAATTTATTTTTAATAGTGATTAAAATGAGCAGATTAATTTATTTGGATTATGCAGCAACAACACCTATTCTTCCTGAAATTTCTCAAGCAATGATTCGATGTTTGTCTGTAGAAGGTGATTTCGGAAACCCTGCCTCACAATCGCATCATTATGGTTGGGACGCTGCAAAACATATCACCACGTCTAGACAGCACGTTGCCAATTTAATCCACGCCAAACCTCAAGAAATTATTTGGACTTCAGGTGCAACAGAATCGAATAACCTCGCGATCAAAGGCACTTTAGATGCCTATAAGCATAAAAATAAACACATTATTACCAGCAAAATAGAGCATAAGGCCGTATTAGATACCTGTGCAGAGCTAGAAAGTCTCGGTTTTCAGGTCACTTACTTACAGCCTGAATTAGGTACAGGGGTGATTCGTCCAGAGCAGGTTAAACAAGCCATTCAACCCAATACGGTTTTAATTTCACTGATGATGGTGAATAACGAAATTGGCACATTAACTGATATTCAAGCGATTGGTCATATTGCACATCAGCATCAAATTTTATTTCATGTCGATGCTGCTCAAGCTGCGGGGAAAAAAGCCATTGATGTTCAGGCGATGCAGATTGATTTACTTAGTTTATCTGCCCACAAAATATATGGGCCTAAAGGCATTGGTGCACTCTATGTTCGTCAAGACATTCAAAAACACATCAAGACCCAAATTCATGGCGGTGGGCATGAGCAAGGCTTACGTTCGGGAACTTTAGCCACACATCAAATTGTGGGTATGGGAGAAGCATGCCGACTGGCTAACTTAGCCTTAGGAGATGAACAAAAGCGGATCCAACATCTAAGGAATAAGCTATTGCAAGGTTTACAGGCTTTGACACCCGTGAACTTAAATGGCCATGCTACACAGCATGTCGCAAATTATTTAAATGTGAGTTTTTTAGGCGAACGAGCCAATTCTATTATTGCCGCGATTAAACAGGTTGCCGCAGTTTCAAGTGGTTCGGCTTGTAATTCGCATCATGCAGCACCTTCTCATGTATTAAGTGCTTTAGGACTGAGTGAAAATTTAGCGTCAAACGCGGTACGTTTTTGTTTTGGAGCCTATACGACAGAAGAGCATATAGAAATTCTACTTAATAAATTAGACAGAGTTTTGCAGACAAATCTCAAAACAGATCAGCTATCTTTTGTCTAAATTCTAAAGCACCTTTTTTTAAAGTACGAGGCGATTATAATCTTTTAATTTTCATAGATGGTAGTCGCCGTTATGAAGACAGAAATTAATAACATGTGCAAGGCAAGAAAATACTCATTAGATGGTTTAATTTTTAGATTTATAAAATATAAATAAAATTGATAGAGACTAAATTTAATTCTTCATATGACTTATATATTCTATCTTTGGGTAGAGTATTTAATTGAGGTATTCAGGATAATTCAATTGCATATAATATCAAAATAACTTTTATAGTAGATTTCTCAATGGTAATTGAAGATGCTTTTGCTTAGTGTGACTTTTAAATATTTAAATTAATTTAATGTGATTTTGTTTGCAATATAAGCCATAAAAAAATTAGGTATTTTTAATTTACATAAATAAACAATATAAAGGCTTATTGAGACTGTTTATTAAAAATATAAGGTAATGAATTTTTATTTAAAAATAGATTTTTTAAATAATCTCAAGATATTGTATTTAAACAATATATTAAATATTTTTAATTGTTTTAAATACCTAAAAAATATATGATTTTAATAAAATCTAAATTTAATGTTAAAGAATCTTAATGGTGGTTTAGTTTTTATAAAATAATTTTATACAGGTGTATTTTAAAAAATAATAAAGTGGTGTAGAAATACTAAATGGGAAGGACCCCGAGATTGAGTTATATTTAAATTATGGAAACTTTAATTAAAAATGAAAAGAGCGGAAATAACTCACTTGGAATCAAACTCCATTTTAGCCTATTTAAAGCACAAAGGATCTATGATTGAAAAAAGAACGTATGGCATCTGTATTTTTAAGAGTTCTGGTCTTTGGCACTCATCTTTATATTTAAGTCTAGCTTTATTGCTTCCAGCGACATTCGCAAGTGCAAACACAGAGCAACCATCTTCAGTTAAAAGTAAAATCAGTCAAATATGGCAGTCTAAACCTGACGATCAAGCCAATACGATTAAAATTGATGATTTCAATCATTTATTCATCAATACATCGTCAGTTCAAGAGTTACCAAAAATAAGCGCCGCAGTGACGACTGGCATGCTAAGTAGTAGTGTAAGGCCTGTCGCTGTAACAAAAAAAAGTCAACTGGATTTTTTAGATGCGATTCGGCAGGCACTGCAACGTCGCCCTGAAATTACTCAAGGCATTGCGGAAGTTGCTCAGCAGCAAGCAAATATTGATACCGTCAAATCACAGTATTTTCCTCAAATTTCAGGAGGGTTCAATACTGGCGACTTTACGACAGGAGAGCGTGGCCGACAAGTTTTTAGCATTTCAGCGACACAAATGCTGTATGACTTCGGCAAAATTAAAAGTGCCGTGACGGTAGAGCAAGCGAAACTGATGCAAGATCAGGCGCAGTTATTGCTTGAAATAGATGATATTTCATACCAAGTGGCGAATGCGATTGTGAACATCAAACGCTATGAAGAGCTCGTAAAAATTGCAGATCAGCAAATTAGTGGTATTGGTCGTATCGCCGAAATTGCGAGGTTACGTGCACAAGCAGGTATCAGTAGTCAAGCAGACCCAATTCAAGCGCAATCAAATTTAGAAGCTGCACAATCGACCAAGGTGGTTCAGGAAGCTCAATTACATCAATACCAACAAAAACTAAGAACTTTATTGGGCTACGACGTTTCAAATGTAAATGTAAATGTGCCAAGTTTTTTAGTTGAAAAAGCAGGGTTATACGATGAAATTGATTTTAATAACGTTTCAAAAATGATGGCAGCACAAACGGCAGTTCAGATTGCGAAATTTCAGAAGCAGCAAACCAAATTAAATGTCTATCCAACGTTAAATATTAAAGGCAGCCTGAGTCAGGCGGTAAATGGGCGTAATCCAAATAATAACGAAGATGATGGTTTTTATAATTCAATCATGCTTGAAGCTTCAAGCACCTTTTTTCAAGGTGGCGCAATTAGTGCGAGAAACCGCGCTGCTAGCTATGCAGAAGAAGCGGCTAAAGCACAAGTGAGTACCGTTTATTTAGATGTATTGGATCAAACTCGTTTGATTCAGACAGAAGTGGAAAGTAAGCAAAAGCAAATGGTGGTGCTTGCTCAACGACGTGAAACCACCAAACGAACTAAAGAACTCTATCAAGAACAATATAAATTAGGAACACGAACTGTTGTTGACTTACTCAATGCAGAACAAGCAATACATGGCGCAGCTCAGGAAATTGAGGCTGCGCGCTATGATATTTATGCGGCACTGATTCGATACATTGAAATTACTGGACGTAGTAGAGCGGTTTATCAGTTAAATAATACGCCTATTCAGGGGTTTGAGGTGGTGTCATGAGCAGTTCATTGAATTACCAACCATGGCTAAAAGCAGTGCTTCGTATTGCAAAGCATTATCGTATCGAAACATCAGAAGAACAACTTCGTTTGCAACTCAACTGGAATCAAAGTGATTCTATCACGGAGACTCTGACACTCATGACCCGTCAAGTTGGGATGAGTCTACGTCAAGTACCATTCAGTCAAGATTTACTCAACCCATGGTTGTTACCTGTCGTTGTCGAGTTATCAGATGGACAAGTCGCTGTAATTGAAAAAGCAGATTCAGATGGCAATATCAGCATCCAGTTCAGTGCTGACGAAGGGCTTACACAAACCTATACCATTACGAAACTACAAGAACATATTCGCTTTGTTTATATCATTCGACCTGAAAAATCGGTGAGTGATGTACGGGTTGATGAATACATCAAGCCTTATGAAGCCAGTTGGTTTTGGGGCATCGTATTACAAG